>CAYWZM010000091.1:0-1545 GCA_964462355.1 uncultured Candidatus Saccharibacteria bacterium | reverse complement strand
AATAATTTTTGGACTGTGTGCAATTGCGCGTGCAATAGCAACTCGCTGTTGCTGACCACCCGAGAGTTGTGATGGATAATTTTCCATTCGATCTCCAAGACCTACTTTTATGAGTGCAATCTCTGCTTTTTCACGGGCAGTATTGGTTGATTTTCCTTGCATAAGAAGTGGCAACATAACATTTTCACATGCAGTGAGCGCAGGGAGCACTGCATAGTCCTGAAACACATACCCAAGCTCATGAAGTCTAAATTCAGTTCGTTCATCACTTGAAAGATTCATCACATCAACACCATCCACCTCGATTGACCCATCAGTCGGGTGATCAAGAAGAGACAGCTGATACAAGAGAGTAGATTTACCAGACCCAGAACGACCTGTGATTGAGACAAACTCACCTTCCTTTACAGAAAAATCAACACCAGCCAGTGCCGTGATTTCACCTGTCCCACTTTTAAATTTTTTTACAATATTTTTTGCGTGAATCATATAACTTTTTTATCGTCCCAATATTGCACTTAGAGTATTTTGCTTTATCACGATTCGTGCGGGAATAAACCCTGCAATAAGTGTCGCAATAAACAAAATAACTGCTCGTATAAAAGTACCAAATGGTGTCGCAACCAAAATACCATCAGAAAACGGGAAGTTTATTGGGTGTGCATCAAAATATGGCTTCAAGAATCCAAAAATTATTATGACTCCCACGATTACTCCGGCGAGCGCATAAAACAATGACTGAATCATATATGACACAAGTATAGCGCGAGAATCAATACCAATTCCTTTTAGGATACCAATAAATCTTCGACGAGTGATTGCGTTCACGAAAATAACAATGAAAATCGTAATCGATGCCACCGCAAGTCCTATCGACCCAATCACGTTTCCAAGTATTGCGAAAGTAGCTTTGATATCCTGCAAAAATTTTGGCTGAGCTTCTTCTGCTGTTTGTACGCGACCATATTTCTCGACACCACTTCGAACAAGTGCGTCTTTGGCAGATGCAGTATATGCTGAATCCTTGAGAACTATTACAACTTCGTCAACATTGAGATCATTTCTCCCTGCAAGTTTTCGAAGCTCACTATCAATCATAAAAATTCTTTGGTCCACATCACCTGCTTTTGATTTGACTATTCCTTTGATGTAATACTCTTTTGTGTTTGATCCCACAGTAAGTCGAACACGTGAACCAATCTCAACATTTTTAAGAGTTGAAAAACTTGGCGATTCGATTGGTGTGTATTTATACAAAAGATCAGAACCAATCATAATTTTGTCTGTATCACCTGGTGCCAAGTACGATCCTTCCAATATAACTTCAGAGAGTCCTGTGACCTTATCTTCCATTACAGGATTAATACCAGCCACAATTCCACTGACACTGTTTATTTTTTCTCCAGGCAAAAGTGTTTCTTTATAATTACTCTCCACGCGACCACCCTGCGCATAGCGTGCAGTAAGCAGCGAAAAGCCTGGGACTGTTTTTGCGATAGTAATAATTTCCTGACTATTTTCTATATATTCTTTTGATAGAAATGG
>CAYWZM010000090.1:0-1599 GCA_964462355.1 uncultured Candidatus Saccharibacteria bacterium | reverse complement strand
ATTCTTTTCAGGATTTGGTGCGCCAAAAATTTCCAGAAACATATCTCTAGTTACTTTGAGTTCATTGTCCCTTTGATACAAGCGATACTTGGGCGACCAATCACCAAATGTTGTCTTATTTCTTGTCGAATTTTTCATTTCAAAACCATCCAAATCAGGGGAATTGCTTGAATTGTGAGCAATGCCCATTTGTCTCTCAAGCCAATGTCCTCCTTTACCATCATGAGCCTTATTCGAACCAGAAGTATCAGGAGACCTACCTTTCACATTTGAAATAAAGAGTTTAATTATTTTCCGCTTTATCAGCTCTGAATTCACTTCAAATTTTTTGATTGTCACCCGTCTGGTCATATAGCCATACTAACAGGCAATGTTAGTAATGCCAAGTCAAATTATTGTAACTGGTCATACTTCGTATGTTTCCCTTTTGCTTTCTCTACAGGATACTTATCCTCATTTTTTTTGATTTTTTTCTCTAACGCCTCGAGTACATCTATCCTAAGATCGTTACTCATCAACAGTATCCAATACAACACATCAGCAAGTTCTTCACTTATATCATTCTTATTTGTCTTTACATATCTCTCCATTTCTTCCTTACTCTTCCACTGAAAATGTTCCATAACCTCAGCCGCTTCCAAAACAAGTGAGAGGGCTACGTCTTTAGGGTTATGAAACTGTTTCCAATCACGAGCATCCCTGAAAGCAAGAATTCGCTTCGTAAGATCATCTAGATTTGACATTGCCCCATTGTACGCTTTTCTCTGTGAAAGTGAAATCTAGAGATAATTGACAATCAACCACATAAATGCTATAATATACCCTAGTTAAGCACCGCAGAAAAAAAGAAAAACTCAAACCAAAGGAATACACGGATGAAACTCTATTGTCTGATCAACACTGGCACTGCGATGGATGAAGAGATCGCCAATGCAATCTTCGATGCTGCTCAAGAAGTACTCCGCTCGAAGAAGCTCCGAACCAAACGAATCACACTTCCCTCCCGTGAACTCACCGGAGAAATCCAGACAGCGTTCAAATTGGGAACCCTGGGCACAACGGTAGGATTTGTTTTCCGCGCCAGCCTCGATTGGGACCAAGGGTCGTGCAAAACCGAATTCATCGTGCGACAACTGGAAAACCCCGAGTTGCGACAGTACGGCACGTGGGTTCGCGAGCCACTCTTCCCGAAACAACCCGATCATTCCTGCAATTAGCCCCCCCGCACCCCGCACCAACTTCCTGGTGCGGGGATTCATTTTGTATCCACGAGCTTACTCATGAAATTTGACAGATATATATTTACATTATATGATGTTTACAGATGTCTTTTGACACCCGGACTGTTGCTTTCAAAAGGAGAAGCCAGGTGCTCCGTTTAACAATGCACCAAATAGTAGCGTAGTTATGTTGTATCTAAATCTATCACTTGGACAGAGTAGAGCGTTCAAAAATGAACTGAGTGAACATGCAAGCAAAGAATTCCGTGATATGGATGCCGAAGAAGGCTTCAACACTCACGAGGAGATGAAGGAGCACATCCAAAATCTCCATAGTGCCATCGACAGTGTTCCAGACTGGCGACGTAATGCCGAAGAA
>CAYWZM010000089.1:0-1713 GCA_964462355.1 uncultured Candidatus Saccharibacteria bacterium | reverse complement strand
ATATTGTCCGTTATATTCGCGAACATTTTGATCAAAAAACTAAACGTAATAGTTTTTATAAGATTCAAGATCGAAGACTCGCAGGCTTCAATTCTATTTTTGCTGTGTCTTCTATCGATGTCGCAAAAAAATATTATTTGGAATTCAAAAAACAGCTCGCAGACGTGCCAAGTGACAAGAAACTCAAAGTCGCTACGATCTTTAGCTTTGGCGTCAATGATGAAGATGCCGATGGTCTGATAGACGAAAATCTGGAAGATACCAGCGGACTAGATGTGAGTTCTAGAGATTTTTTGGAAAGTGCGATAGTGGATTATAACAAAATGTTTGGTACTTCTTTTGATACCTCATCGGAAAAATTCCAAAACTATTACAAAGATGTTAGCCAAAGAGTCAAAGCTAGAGAAATCGATATTTTGATTGTCGTCAATATGTTTCTTACTGGTTTTGACGCCACTACGCTCAATACGCTCTGGGTAGACAAAAATGTGCGTTTGCACGGTCTTTTGCAAGCATATTCTCGTACCAATCGTATTTTGAATAGTGTCAAAACATTCGGCAATGTCGTATGCTTTCGTAATCTGGAAAAAGCAACCAATGAATCAATTGCATTATTTGGAGACAAAGAAGCTAGTGGTATTGTCCTTCTGAAATCTTACGAAGAGTACTATCACGGCTATAAGGATGGCGATAAAGAAGTACGTGGGTATGAGAGTTTTGTGAGAGAACTACTGGAAAAATTTCCAGTGGGTGAGAGAATCGTAGGCGAACAGAAGCAAAAAGAATTTATTAGACTCTATGGAGCTATTTTGCGTGTCAAAAATATTTTGACGACGTTTGATGAATTTCATGGTAATGAAATATTGAGCGAGCGTGATGTGCAGGATTATCACAGTATGTATATTGATTTGTACAATGAATTCCGCAAGAGTGTTGAAAATGAAAAAGAAAATGTCAATGATGATCTGGTCTTTGAAATGGAACTTATCAAACAAGTAGAAATCAATATTGATTATGTTTTGGATCTTATCAAAAAATATCACGAAGATCATGTAAAAAATAAAGAACTTTTGATTGATATCAACAAAGCTATTGATTCTAGTGTGGAACTTCGTAGTAAAAAAGACCTTATCAATCAATTTATCACTTCTCTGGATCTTCATTCGGTCGTTGATGAAGATTGGCAGAGATTTGTGGAAGAAAAGAAAATTGAAGAATTGGATGGTATTATTGAAAAAGAAAAATTGGATAGAGACGCTACCTACAAGTTTATCAAGAATGCGTTTCGGGATGGTACGGTCGCGACAACTGGCACCAGTATTGCTAAGATTTTACCACCATTGTCTAGTTTTTCACCGACAGGCGAAAGAACCAAAAAACGTGAAAGTGTATTGAGTAAACTTACTGGATTTTTTGAACGTTTCTTTGATATTTCTGGTGGTAGGTTTTAAAATTCTATGAATCATGCATATTATAAAAAAATCGACAGATCTTTGCTCGAGGGTTGGGTAATCATTCCAAAAGAATATCAAGATGATTTTTTGTGCGGAGAAAATATAAATCCAAGCACTTCGCGAGATATTAAAATTAAATATAAAAATAAGTCGTATAAGGCAAAGTTATATCATGTAAATCGCACGGGTACTTCAAACGTATATCAATTACGTTGGGATAGTGATAAAGAGCTACTAGCAGTCATTCGAAAAGATTTTA
>CAYWZM010000088.1:0-1774 GCA_964462355.1 uncultured Candidatus Saccharibacteria bacterium | reverse complement strand
AAAAATAAATTTAATGAATGAAAAATATAAAGAAGATTTTACTCCAATAGATACTGATTGTGATTGTTATACTTGTAAGAACTTTACAAAAGCATATCTTTCACATTTGTTTAGAGGGAAGGAAATGTTAGCAGGAACATTGGCAACAATTCACAATCTTAGATTTATTGTAAAACTGGTAGATGATATGCGAATACATTTGCTTGCGGATACGTTTGAAGAGTTTAGGGATGAATTTTTGAAAAAATACCTTTAATATGATATCTTGTCAAAATGAAATTTAAACTCCATTCTCAATATAAACCCGCTGGAGATCAACCAAAGGCAATCAAGACGATTGTTGATGCTTTTAATACTGATAAAGAAAAAGTAACTTTGCTTGGGGTAACCGGTTCTGGAAAAACTTTTACTGTTGCAAATGTAATTGAAAATTTACAAAAGCCAACACTTGTAATTGCTCACAACAAGACTCTTGCTGCACAACTTGCATCCGAATATCAAGAGTTTTTCCCAGAGAACGCCGTGCATTATTTTGTTTCTTATTATGATTATTATCAACCAGAGGCATATATGCCAGGATCAGACACATATATTGAGAAAGAAGCTCAAATAAACGCCGAAATAGACCGATTACGACATGCTTCAACACAGGCACTCTTAACTCGAAAGGATGTAATTATCGTTGCATCAGTATCATGTATTTATGGTTTAGGATCTCCAGAAGAGTATGAAAAAGAAAATTTTAAAGTATTAAAGGGTACAAAGATTCCGCGAAATGATTTTATTCGCAAACTCGTACAACTTCATTACGAACGAACACTTGGGCAAGTTTCATCAGGAGTATTTAGAGCAACAGGAAATTATATTGATTTTGTTCCGACATCGGAAACCTTTACCGTTCGATTTATTTTTGAAGATGATACTGTTACATCAATTTTAATTATTGATTCTATTACTCGAAAAATTATTGAAGAGCGAGAGTACTTCTTTATTTTTCCTGCAAAGCACTTTATCACTTCAAAAGATGAAATTACACGAGCAGTTAAGAGTATTGAAAAAGAATTAGAAGCTCGACTCAAGCAACTTCTTGATGAAGGAAAACTTCTTGAAGCAGAGCGACTCAAAAGACGAACTCGATATGATCTCGCTTTGATCAAAGAAACTGGATATTGTAATGGTATTGAAAATTATTCGCGACATTTTAGTGGAAAAAAACCAGGAGAAGCACCAGATAGTTTGCTTGCATATTTTCCTCATAAAAAAGACGGTACACCAGATTTTCTTACTGTAATTGATGAATCTCATATCACTGTCTCTCAAATAGGTGCAATGTATGCTGGGGACAAATCACGAAAGGATACACTTATAGAGCACGGATTTCGACTTCCATCAGCACTGGATAATAGACCTCAGAAGTTTGAGGAGTTTGAACGATTTACAGGTCAAACATTATATACATCCGCAACACCAGGTAAGTACGAGAAGGAAGTGAGTGAAGTTGTTGCAGAACAAATTATTCGACCAACAGGTCTTGTTGATCCAATACTTACAGTGAAGCCGATTACTTCTAATACTACATATCCAGGACAAGTAGAAGATTTCATCATCGAAGCACAAAAAACAATTGATGCAGGCGAGCGAGTGATCGCAACAACACTCACCAAGAAGATGTCTGAAGATTTGAGTTCATACCTTGAAGATAAGGGATTCAAAACAAAATATCTCCATAGTGAAATTGATACACTCGAACGAATCGAAATTCTCACAAGTCTTC
>CAYWZM010000087.1:0-1786 GCA_964462355.1 uncultured Candidatus Saccharibacteria bacterium | reverse complement strand
TGTTTCATTTAAATTCAAAAATTTAATAGTAAGACAGTTAATAAATGAAGCATCTATGTTGGCACTTTTTAATGTGCTTTCTTCAACAATTGAGAGAAAAGTTACATTTCCCCGTGTTTTTGAGTATACATCAGGCAAAAACTATGCCTATCTTGTAAGCGAATATGTTCAGGGTAAGTTACTCTCAACAGTAGGGACTAAAAAGAAAATCGAAGTGCTTGCAGAAATTCAGCTTGCACTTCGCGAGATGACTGAAAATATTGACGGTGAAACAAAAAGCAAACTTGCAAAGAGAAATTCGTATGTACTTTTTATACTCTTCTGGTTTTATTTACTAAAGCTGTCTATCCGAAAAGTGAAAGTTCCCAACAGATCAACTCTCATATATTTATTTACAAAGAATATTGCAATGTCGCTCTTTTCAAAAAGAGATTTAACACTTTCTCACAAGGATCTCCATGATGGAAATATCATTCTAGGGAAAAATATTACCGTTATCGACCCTGAGGTGAGTGTTCTTGCTGACCGAATGACTGATATGGCGCATATCGCTCGTTACTATGCAACAAGTATGACCCCGGAAAAAATGGAAGAGCTTATGGAGAAAATTCATTCTACAAAGGTAGATAGAATGAAATTTACAGCTCTAACAATTTTTTACTCAATTCAAATGATGGCAATAAGAGAGACTAATGATCCGGATTTTGTGGAAGCTTTTGAGTATCTTGAAAAATATCTGCAACAAATTATAAAGAAAATAGGTGTCACATTACCATTGGGAGAGCTTGTTTATTACAAAACGCTTGACATCCTACCGATACTGTCGCTTAGAAAAAAAGCAAACCCTTTAATGCTGTGCTATCACTCTATTGAGAACGACTCGTGGAGATTTTCAACAGGAGAAAGAGAATTTGAAATGCAAATGAAATTTCTTTCAGAAAATAAAAAACCTGTCAGCATCAACACAATCATGAAAAAAAGAGAGGCAAATATGGTTTCTGTGACATTTGATGATGGGTACAAAAATTTTATGACGAATGCCTTGCCAATTCTTAAAAAATACAAGATTCCAAGTGCATTATTTGTAATGAACGGTAAAATTAATAGAGAAGCGCTCGGTAACAATAAGTCATTGCTTACATTGCAGGACATAAAACAGATAGAGGGGCAGGGCGTAGTTGTGGGGTTCCATTCATCTACCCACTCGGATTTTTCGAGTCTCAATCATGATGAGCTCATAAAAGAAATAAAAAATGGGAAATTGAAAATTGAAAATGCATTAGGTCATAAAATTTCTTATTTTGCGTACCCGATGGGGATAAGTACAGCCAGGGCAGAGAGAATTGCTGCGTTGTCAGAATTTGAATATTCCTTCACAACAGATGGGGGAAGTATTAATTCAAAAAACAATCATCATGTAGGACGGATTTGTATTGAAGGTGGACTTACCTTAAATCAATTCAAAACGCTTATATCTCATGAAGGAATGTCGTTTAATTCGGCTTTCAACAAAGTGCTGAGACTAAAGAGTCAGATAACGGGCAGCGTTGTGAGACAAATTCTGATCACAAAGCGCGACATTGGTCTTTTTATCGTATCACCAAAAAATTATCTATACACATATACAACATCGCCAAAAGCAATAGTGAAACCTGAAAGGTATTATCCTGCTGCCTTTGTTAAAGCTCAAGGTATTAAAATAAGGCTAAAAAAGCTATTACCAAAAGCTAAAGTGCACCACATTGGATCTTCAAGCTTGAAAATTATTGGTCACAAAGATATCGAT
>CAYWZM010000086.1:0-1796 GCA_964462355.1 uncultured Candidatus Saccharibacteria bacterium | reverse complement strand
TGGTAGCGGGATATTGGTACTGCGATCATCAAATGTCCAAGATGATAAAATTGTTCTAACTGATAACGTATTCGTAAATAAAACCATTCCCAAAAAACTGATTACTAAGGTCGGTGATATTTTAATTTGTTCAAGAAACGGAAGTCGTGCATTAATCGGTAAAAATGCTCTCATTGACGATTCAAGTGCGGGTTTATCATTCGGTGCATTTATGACTGTTTTTAGGACAAAAAATTCAAGGTTCATTTCATATTTTTTGAAATCAAATCTATTTATGTCGCAGTTGAGTACAACATTGACCTCCACCATAAATCAGCTAACTACTCACTATTTGAATAATATTACAGCGATCATACCTCCTGAAAAGGAACAAGAAGAGATTGTTGATTACTTAGACAAAAAAGTCGGAAGTTACAACAAGGCAATACAACACGCTGAGGATTCAATTGAAAAATTGAGAGAATTTAAATCCTCACTTATTTCAAATGTAGTAACAGGAAAAATTAAAGTATAAATATATGTTTGGACCAACTTTTGACGATTATTATAGAAAAGCTATCGAGATGTTCAATCAAGACATCTTGAGGGAGTCTGATGAGCAAATTTTAGGATCAGAAATAGATGATCTTGCAAATTTCTATTGTCAGAAATATGCCCTGGTCCCATTAGTATTCGATCCAGCAGATTTATCATATGAAATGAAAAAAGAGGTACGCCGAGTACCAGCTCATCAGCGTGATGAATTTTATCGATATCAAGGTGATACAGAATTTGAATATGAGTCTGCGGTACTTTCTCTTCCAATACAAGCTAATCCAAATTTAGATTGGATAAAAAAGTTATCAGGACCAGTGCATCACATGGATGGATTTGACCAAAGAGTAGTATACGGTCCCAATGAGATATCTTATTCTTTTGATGTTAAGTGGTATGGTGGTCATTCAAGTGAGGATAGTATTGCGAATGAAATCAATACAAAGTCTCAAAGGCTTATTGAGAGTCTGAATCAAAAAAACTCCAGTATTGAATCTGGAAACGGTTTTCTTTTGAAAACAATAAAAGATGGGATTGCTAAAAGAAAAGAAAAACTAGCAAGTGACAAGGAAAAACTAAATACGCTAACTCAGAAGATAAAAATACCGTTGAAACAGAAGCTTAGTCCTTCAGCTACAAAAATTAATGTTGACGTAAAAAATTTTGTTCATGTTGTAAAACCAACTCCAAAATTACCAGCGGAGTACACGCTTGAGGAATCAATTTTGAAAGATATCTTAGGATTCGTTGATAATCAATGCAGAACATTTGAGAGAACTCCTGGTGCTTATAAGCAATTAGGAGAAGAGCAACTTCGCGATATTATTCTTTCCGCACTAAATGGCATTTTTGAAGGCAATGCTACTGGAGAAACTTTCGTTAAGAAAGGTAAAACGGATATACACCTTAAGATTGAGAAGGGAGAAATTTTGATTTTTGAATGTAAAAATTGGGGCGGTGAAAAGATATATCTAGATACCATAGACCAATTAATGGGATACGTTACATGGAGACAAAACTATGGCGTCGTGATTATGTTTTCCAAAAACAAAGATTTTTCAAAGATACTAGCTCAAATACCAGACACTATTCAAAAACATACGCAATACAAATCAGGATTTAAACAGTTGAGTAGTAATCACTTTGTATCCGACCACATTCTTCCCGAGGATTCTGGTAAGACGATAAAGATACATCACTTGATATATAACATTTACAGCGAATAACATGACAACAAAAACAAACACAAGAGAATCAGGATT
>CAYWZM010000085.1:0-1815 GCA_964462355.1 uncultured Candidatus Saccharibacteria bacterium | reverse complement strand
CTTTATTGATACATGGTACACGCGATTGTTGAGAACAGTCGCGATAGAGGAGGGTATTGATCTTGATCAACCGCTTCACAAATTTTCACAGGAACAGTTAAATAAGTTATTGTACGGCACCGGTGAGTCGTACCGTGTGCGCGGTACTAACCGAATGGGCCGGCCAACTGCGATATTTGAAAAGTTTGATGGAATCGTAAAGGAACTCGAACGACGATATTTTGAAAATACTGGTGAGTATGGTGAGGCGGAACTACAAAAATATATGAGAGAGGAATTATGTGATAGATGTGAAGGTCAAAAATTAAAACCGGAAGTCTTGTCTATCACGATTGATGGACTCAACATTTCACAGTTTTCACGAAAAGCAGTAGATGAAATTATTCCATACTTAAAAGAGAAATTGCCGGGTGTATTAAATCAGTATGAGACTGAGATCTCAAAACCAATATTAAAAGAAATTATTACACGGCTCTCATTTCTCCAAAATGTTGGTTTACAATACTTAACTGTTTCTCGAACAGCAAGAACATTATCTGGAGGCGAACTGCAGCGTATTCGATTAGCTTCACAAATAGGCACTGGGTTAACAGGAGTTTTATATGTCCTTGACGAACCGTCTATTGGTTTACATCCCCGTGACGTGTCAGCACTTATTGGGACATTAAAAAATCTCGAATCTTTGGGAAACACGCTTATAGTTGTCGAGCATGATCAGGAAACTATAGAATCCGCGGATTATGCGGTAGAGTTAGGTCCACGCGCAGGTAAAAACGGAGGAGTAGTAACATTTGCGGGAACGGTGGATCAAATGAAACAGTCCAAGGACTCGCTCACAGGCCAGTATTTGTCGGGTAAGAAAGAAATTAAAATGCAAGAGAGAGAACTAGTGACTAATAAAGGTAAAATTATTTTGCGGGGAGCGACACAGTTTAATTTGAAAAATATATCTGTTGAGTTTCCTGTAGGAAACTTGATTGCAGTAACTGGAGTTTCGGGTTCAGGTAAATCGACACTGATTGTTGAAACGTTATACCCGGCATTACGACAACAGCTTGATGGTTTTTACCATGAAAGTATAGGGGATCATCAACGCTTGGAAGGGCACCATTATATTGATCGTGTATATCTTGTGGATCAAGCTCCGATAGGACGTACACCTCGCTCTAATACTGCCACATATATAGGATTTTTTGATGAGATTCGCGACATATTTGCAACAACAGTAGAAGCGAAAGCACGTGGTTTTCAAAAGGGAAGATTCTCATTTAACTTGAAAGGTGGACGGTGCGAAAAGTGTCAGGGAGCAGGAGTAATCAAAATCGAAATGCAGTTTTTACCCGATGTGTATGTTACCTGTGATGTGTGTGAAGGTCACCGCTATAACAAAGAAACACTTGAAGTAAAGTATAAAGGTAAAACAATTTACGACGTGCTTAGTATGACTGTGGATGAGGCTGTTGAGTTTTTCCAGAATCATCACCGAATTTATCAAAAACTTATATTCCTGCAAAATGTGGGATTAGGATATATACAACTCGGACAACCAGCGCCCACTTTTTCCGGTGGCGAGGCGCAACGTATAAAACTCGCAAACGAATTGTCACACAAAGAGACAGGAAAAACAGTGTATATACTTGATGAACCCACAACCGGTCTTCACTTTTATGATATACAAAAACTACTGCACGCTCTGTATCAGCTTGTTGAACGTGGCAATACGGTCATCGTCATTGAGCATAACCTTGATATTATCAAAAATTCACAGTACATAATTGACATGGGCCCTGAGGGAGGCGATAAGGGAGGAGAAGT
>CAYWZM010000084.1:0-1977 GCA_964462355.1 uncultured Candidatus Saccharibacteria bacterium | reverse complement strand
GCTAAAATAGCCTTATAACACTTAAGCCTGTGGGTACTTAACTCACATACACCGCCAAGAAAACTTAGTATCGGCATGACCCACATGCTTAGGTATGTAGAGTGACCCGATTACTCAAGAGCAAATATTTAAGTTAAAATAATCATATGGAAAAACTAGCTAAAAATTTCGAAGACTCTAAAGATCACATCCACAAAGTGAATCAGTTTGAAATTAATCACATTTTACAATTATCTGATAATGGTCATTTCGAAGAGCGTATTAATGAAATCAAAAAAGCTTTTATAGATCAGGGAGTTTTTTCGGAAAATAAGAATGAATCTGCCGATCAAATGATTCAGATACAACTTTTAAATGAGGAAGAGTTCAAAAAAATTGATCCTGAATATTTAAAAACACATGCATTTCGTGTCACTAAATTTTCTCACGCATATTTACCAAATACTGAAGATAAAGGATATATGTTTAGTCAGGTTTCTATCCCGGCTCTTGGGGGTATTTCTTATGCGGTTTTTTTGTCAAAAGAACCGGTAATTTACGAAAAGAAAGAAACCTATGAAGTCTCAAGATCAGGATCGATGACTCTTTTAAGAATATGCACCTCTGAAAATAATGGCGACGACCTAAAACAAGCTGCCGAAGATTCATATAAACAGATATTTGATTATATTAGGGAAAACAATAACTCTTCAAGTAATCAAAAATTAAATCTTTTGCGCGTTTGGAACTATATACCTAATATTTTGACAGATGAAACCGGAAAATTTGTTGCCGATGAAAAAGGTAATTCGATTGGAAATATTACACGAGAACGATACAGAATGTTTAACGCAGGTCGTTGGGATGCTTGGCAGCAATGGGGACCTAAACTAAAAAATGGTGATCCGATTCGTCCTGCAATGACAGGAATAGGATCTTTTAATGGTCCATTAGTAGTCGAAGCATTGATCACAGAAAATAAAGTGATTGCTATTGAGAACCCACTCCAAACACAATTCGTTCACTATAACAGAGAAAAATATGGTGCAAAGCCACCTGTTTCAGCTCGTGGGACAATACATATTACAGACAATGGACCAGAAGTGTATGTGGCAGGAACTGCTAGTCTGATCTCTGATTCAGTGGCACATGTTGGAAATATTGAAGCTCAAACTTACGAAACACTCAATAATATAAATACACTATTGAGTACTCAAAATATGAAAAACTATGGAATCAAAGAAGGTTTTAACTTAAAAGATCTTGAAGCTATACGTGTATATATCAAAAATGAGGAAGATTACAAGGAAGTAAAGAAAATAATTGACACTGTATGGAATGACAGACCAGTCCTTTATGTTCATGATCATATATGTCGACCAGGATTTTTGCTTGAGATTGAAGGTCTAGCTCGAAAAAACCAAACTGCTTAATTTGTATTTTTAGACCCCCGACCCACTTACCTCATTCCAACCAATGAAATTCTGCTAGAATATCCTTATGGTGTCTCACCGCTCTGGTACTGAACCCACATGGCCCGCCAAGACAATTTATTATCGGAGTCAACCCATTTGTCTAGGTAAGTGGTGCAACCTGCAAGAGTTGATACAAAACAAAAAGAGCGACATTGTCGCTCTTTTTGTTATTTAAGATTTTTCTTGAATTCATCAAGTAATTTACTTTTCTTCATTTCATCAAAAATGATCCAATCTGCCGTGTAGTCAAAATACTTCTTTTTAAATTCACTAGGTAAGTCACGCCATGGCAAAATTTTACCAAAGCAGTTTTCTGAACCGCAGTGACATACTCCTTCAGAATTTTGCCAGTCAGAGTTACAAAATAAACTATAGCAATAAGTAAGTTCTTCACCTGGTTTAATATCTCGAATCGTTGTCACAAAGAAAAGATCTTTTACGTAACAGTTCGGCTCGCATGAGTGATTGAGTCGAACGGCATCTGTGTTAAATCCATTACGGTAAAAGTATTTATGAAATGGAA
>CAYWZM010000083.1:0-2057 GCA_964462355.1 uncultured Candidatus Saccharibacteria bacterium | reverse complement strand
TCTTTTTCTGAATCAGATATTTCTAACTGCAAAAAAGCCTTTCTAATGGCTTTTAGCAATACATCATTTTCATAAAAAAGTCTGTGCAACAAATCCAATTCATTTGTAGTAAATCTCATTTGCCTTTTTGCACCTAAGTTTTCTTTTTCCACCGATTTATTTTCCATAATTATTTCTTTGTCGTTTTTTTAATTGCTTTTTTTGGAGCTACTTTTTTTGCTGTTTTTTTCATAAAGTTTTAACTTAATTTTGCTAATTTTCTATCAAACTCTTCTTTACATCTTTCATATTCTTCAGGATTTTCCTGTTTCAAATTTTCAATGTAAGCAGTTAATGTTTCCTTTGTTAGAGGAATACCACCTGAGTCTTTTTGTAATTTTTTCATTTCTGCTTCTGCATCATACTCAGGCTTTGATGAGTTACCACCAACGACTGGAGCTGATTCAGGTGCTACTTCAGGTTCTACTGGAGTATCAGGAGTTGCAACTTCAGGAGCACTTGGAGTTTCCTCTGCAGGTGCTTGAACTTCAGGAGGAGTAGGTTCTCCTTTTGTTGCAGTTGTATTTTCCCCTGTAGGCTCTGTAGGTGTTTCCACAGGTGTTTCTTCTACTGGAGTTTCAACAACTGGATTTTCAATGTTTGTGTTTTCTTCTATCATAATTTTTATTGTGCTGTTTGATCAGCTGTTTTAGTTAATAATTCCCCCACCGATTTTGGTATCCCACCTCCACCCTGAGGGGTAGGTTGAGGTGTAGGTTTTGGTAGTGAGAGTTGTAGAGATGAAAGTGTGCCTGTTTCTTCTAGTATCTTGTTGAATATCATCTTCATATTCGGATCAAGTAATACATTCGGATTTGAGGCAATAGTTTGTAGGACAGTTGTAAGAGTTTGAAGTGTTGCTTTCTTATCAGTTCCTTCGCCAGTTGTTTCAACTTCTACTTCCCACTCAATATCTTGCAACACATCATTCCAAGTTTTCTCATCCATTTCATCAGGTTTCAAAAATCTTTGATTTCCAAGAGTAGACATTTCTTGTTGAATTTTAGCCTCTTCTCCTTGATAGTCTGCAGGTGATGCTATTAAACCATTAAATATTTCTTCTGCTTTTTGTTTGTTAACTCTTCTACGAGCCTCGTTTGGAATAAAGATTGAGTCAATGTATTGGATGTTTTCCTCTGACAATATTTCTGCAATTTCGTCTTTCGTATCAAGTTTTGTTTTAAGATGAGGAATAATAAACTCAGTCATCATTTCAGTAATTGCAAGACCCTTGTTTTCTGTCATTATTTCAAATAAGTCGTGAGACTCATTATTCATCAATTGAAGTGAGGAATATGGAGTTCCTGATGGCATATTATTACCTGCAATTGCATCAGTAGTTCCTGTAATTTTTTGACCATTGATGTAAAACATCTCAGCTAAAGTTTTTAGAGAACCAACATCATGAGAGGCATTATTTACAAGTGAGAGTGGTGCATTTGGTGAGTGAATTAAAATGTCTCCATTTTCAAGTGACGACAAAACATTCTGTCCAACAAAGTTTCCATCTGCGGTTTGATAGATTAATTTTGATGCAAGGTCAAGTTGGTCTTTGATAGCTTTCACAGAGTGATTTTGCATCCATTGAGTATCAAAAAGATATTCAACTGCACCGATAGATTGCTCACGACCATCCTCACGAATAAGGTGAGTAATCATGTAATTATCCTTTGCTTTCTTACCCTTGAACAGACAGAAATCATCGTATTCATCGTCTTTGTCTTCCTGTAGCATAAAAGACATCACAAATAACTGCTCTTCATAAAAATCATTATCCTCAGGTTTTCCTGTTCGCCACGATTTTGGGAAATACCCACTTACTTCGTAGATTTCATAATACTCAGACTTGTTGTCCTGTTGCTGACCATCTTGTGTTCGTCTTGTTGTCTTTGCACTTATCAATGCATCCACTTGTGCCTGATCATACAATTCGTTTCTTCTAAGTTCCCCTTCAGTAAAATAAAATCTTTCTATTTTTGGATTTGCTCTGAAGTTGATTGTGTCTGAAATAAGTCTAT
>CAYWZM010000082.1:0-2059 GCA_964462355.1 uncultured Candidatus Saccharibacteria bacterium | reverse complement strand
GTTTACACAAGCGAAGTTTGCGCCCAAAAATATCAAAAGGCACATGCCAGAAATAAATTATTTTGGAGTGAACGCCAGTCAGCCTCTTTCCGTCTGGAGAAAAAATGGATGGATATACAAAGACGATCCACGAGGGTGGTTTCAGTGGTATTGTCGGTATTATATGGGACGACGGATTCCAAAAGAAGACGAGCGACAAATCAAACGCTGGAAAATGATGAAGCGTCATATTGCGCAAATTGTAGGCAAATGTAGAAAAGGAGATTTTTCTTGCAATACTCGACAGCGACAAGCACTCCTTCATTGGGCATATGATAGTAGGAAATTATAAACACTAAATAACTGTGTGACAATTATAGCGATGAATAGTTCAATAATCTTTTCGGGTGTGGTGCACACTGTTCCACTAAATATAAAAAAAATTTTTAAATCACATAATGAGTTGCGAGATGTATGGAATAGTCTCACTCCACTTGCGCGCAACGAATGGATTTGCTGGATTACAAGCGCCAAACAAGAAGAAACTCAAAATCGCAGAACTAGAATTATGTCTGAGAATTTATTGAAAGGGAAGCGTCGACCATGCTGTTGGGCAGGCTGTCCACATAGAGAGAAAAAATAAACCCCCGATATCAAGTCGGGGATTTTGTTTAGGTTCTATTTAATTCTAGATCATTTATATTGTGAAGTCTCTCATTGTAGTTATCAAGATTCATAAAACTATTCAAATTAAAAATCAATGTGTACTCAGGCCAATATGATATTGCCACTCTCTCTAAAACATCTTTATTCATGTTGTCAAATGATACAGAGCGACCAGAAAATTCGATTTTATCAGTTAGTGTATTCAGAGTGAAATTACCCCCACCGTTAACCCAAATGGAATCAACTCCCACCTCTTTCATGTATGCAATGAGGGCTTCAATATGGTACTCGTGAGGATGCAAATATTCAAACAAAAGCAACCGTGGCTCGCGTTCGTTTGTGTGCCTAATTAAAAGAAATTTTATTTTCTTGAATGAAAAGGGAGTATTCTTTTGAATTGCATCTGTGTAGAGTTTTTTTAATTCTTTCCCAAGAATAACCGGTGTGTTTTCGAGTTGTGTGTCCATTTATTTTTTTAGCACATAATACAAAACTATCTGTGTTTTGTCAAAGCTAATTGAATAATAAAAAACCCGCTCAACGAACGGGTTTCCGTGTTGGCGGGTTGTTTAACAAAGCGGTATAAAGGTTTGGACTGTGGCAAACGGCTTTCTGAAGATTGTTTTCACAATCCAAAGATAAAGCATTCCACACACGAGCATTCCTATGATGTTGTGTGGACCACTTGGGATGAATAATGCTTTAGCGATAAAGCTGTAGATGAGTCCGCCTGGTACAATTGAACAAAAGACTGCCATACCTCTCATAATGCCTCTGGCATCGCCCTCATACTTATCGCTGTTACCGACATACCAGAGGTATGGGATAAACAGGAAGAGCATTAGTGCCGCATATCCGAAGAAAGTGTAGAAGAAGTATGGAGTAACACTATTCATCCAGGTAGTGTCGTATTCGTTACCCATCCAAAACATGGGAACACTCAGTATTATTCCAATCACCAGGCTGGCCATTACTACAAGACAGGTGGCAAGAAAAATCTTCTGTCCGTTTTTGGTATTAACCACGAAGTTCAGTAATTTTTTCATTTTTTTTGTTTTTTAATTGTTTAACATTTAGTGAATTATTTTAACCTCCTCTCTTAAAGAAGCAAAAATAATTCACTAAATACAATCAAGCAACAAAAATATCAAAGAACTACACTATATATTTTAGCATAATATAATCTATTTGTCAATATTTGCCTTTTCGGTAGGTAGTGCCTCTCCATACATTCTTCCAGTCGAGATCCTCCATTTTTATATTCCTTTCAGTCATTAAAAATGGGGACCTACGGTTCGATCCCATATCCTAGGCTAGAAATTAAAACACCTCATCAAAAAGACGAAGTGTTTTAATTTTGCTCCCCCTGTTGGACAAGTTCAGAACTTTGAATTGGACTGCTATTAAAAGAGAT
>CAYWZM010000081.1:0-2061 GCA_964462355.1 uncultured Candidatus Saccharibacteria bacterium | reverse complement strand
AATAAGTCCTTTGACATCTTTTGAGTGACTTCCAGCTTCTCGTCTGTAGCACGGGGAAAATCCTAGATATTTTTTTGGAAGTTCATCGAGCGACAACACTTCATCTGCATGATATGCCATAACGGGGACCTCTGCTGTTCCTGCAAAAAAATCTCCGTCTTGAGTTTTGTACAAATCTTCTTCTCCTTGAGGAAGATAACCTGATCCCATAAATGCTTCTCGTCGATCAAGTATTGGTGGGAGTATCGGAGTAAATCCTCGTTGCGACCAAAAATCCATCGCATAATTCCAAATAGCCATTGAGAGTCGTGCACCTTCGCCAATCAAAAAGTATCCGCGAAATCCGTGCACTTTTGTACCACGTTCAAAATCTACCATCCCGAGTGCAGTCATGAGCTCAACATGATCTTTTGGTTCAAAAGAAAATTCTGGTTTCTCTCCCCATGTTTTGACTTCTTGGTTGTCTTCGTCGCTTTCTCCATCCGGAACAGAAATATCTGGAACGTTTGGTACAGCAAGCATGAGTGTATGCCATTCACGCATTACTTCTTTCAAATCGTCTTCGAGTTTTTTCAAATCCTCTTTGAGGTCGGCCATTTCAGAAAGTATTTGTGCGCGTCTTTCAGGTGTGAGTGTTCCACCAAGGTCGACTGACGCTTTGTTTTGCTCAAAACGTAGGTTTTCGACTGTTTTCAAAAGTCCCATACGTTTGTCATCGACTTCTATGAGCTTTGCGACGTCGAAAGACATGTGCTTTTTTTGTGCACCGGCTTCGATAATATCTTTATTTTCTCGGATGAATTTTATGTCTAACATGGAAATATAACGCTAGGAGTTAGTTGCTAGCAATAACACAATAGTAGCAAAAAAAATGGTTTTTGTCTTGTATATTATAAGACGCAAACTATCGCAAACTTAACGCTGACATTAAGAAGCAATAATACTTTTAAGTCATTTTAATTATAATGAATATTTATTTTCAATCCTCCTTATTTGAAACACACATAAAATTCTGCTGAATTTTTGCTATATTCGCGCCGCCGCGATCCGTAATGTTTCAAATAAGGAGGATTCTGTATTTGGGAATACAGAAGAAGAAAAGGATTCGCGTATGGCTTGCGTGAAGTTGGCGTTAGTTCGCGACATAAACAATATCAGTTTCCCCTTTCAGCATTTTGATTTCAACTCTACACTTATATATATGCGTATACTGCATCAAAGCGAATTTCCAAAAGAACTCCTTGAGATTCCGCAAGTACCAGATCAGCTCTATATTAAAGGTGAACTCCCATCACCAGAAGACTATATATATGTATCAGTAGTCGGTTCTCGTAAGCATACAAGTTACGGCAAAGACGCATGTGAAAAAATAATTCGCGGACTCAAAGGATATCCATTTGTGATTGTGTCTGGACTTGCACTCGGTATCGACAGAATTGCTCACAAGACTGCAATGGAAGTCGGACTTCCAACAATCGCAATTCCTGGGTCTGGTCTTGATGATAAAGTACTCTACCCATCGGCAAACCGCGGACTTGCCGAGCTCATTCTAAAAAAAGGTGGATGTTTGCTTTCTGAATTTGAACCGGACTTTCGTGCCACACTATGGAGCTTTCCGCAAAGAAATAGAATCGTGGCAGGAATATCACGTGCGGTAATTGTCATAGAAGCTCCCGAAAAATCTGGCGCACTTATCACGGCGCGAATGGCAACAGATTACAATCGCGATGTGTTTGCGGTACCTGGATCAATTTTTTCAGAAACCTCAAAGGGTACAAACAAATTCATAAAGCTTGGTGCCACACCAGTCACATGCGCAGAAGATATACTTAATGCGTTTGGATTGATTGACCCATTTGCTCCAACACAGCACACATTCCAAGAACTCGAAGAAGCGAGTGATGACGAAAAAAAGATTCTCGCACTTCTTGATGAACCACTCGCACGCGACGAACTCATCACTCGATCACACATGGCTACGTCGCATGCAAATGCGATTATTTCACTACTTGAAATAAAAGGACTTATATCTGAGTCGCTCGGGAAAATTAGGAAGATTGG
>CAYWZM010000080.1:0-2095 GCA_964462355.1 uncultured Candidatus Saccharibacteria bacterium | reverse complement strand
TCTTAGAGGGGGACATTTTAACATAGCTTGAGGGGGGACATTATCACGTTGCCGTCAGCAATTGTGAATGAATAAGTACAGACAGAGAGATTTTGTAGCAATTTCGAAGAATTTGTCATTTTTTTACTTGGTGTAAACAAAATATTTTAAATAAAAACACAAAAAGCTCGCACTCCCTGCATAATGGTTAACGGTCAAATCTGTTTTAGTTCATCACATAGGCACCTCCACACTCTAAGTCGATTGTTTTCAAGGCCCACCCTCAAACTGGAACCGAAATTGTACCTTCTTCTGCTTAAGGATTGGTGAATCTGCAATGACCTCCCAGGTTTTGTGAATAAGCTGACTTAAGCAATCTCGAGCAAACTTCCTGAATGATCGGCTTTTTTTATAGATGATTCCAAGAGTGGTACACCTGAAGATTTCAAAGAGAGAAAAAGCGATGAATGCGAGGAACTTCCACGCAATGAGTAAATTGGGACATACTCTTGCCATGTCATGTTCGATCTCAAAACCTCGATTTTTGCAGGTGTTGTGAAAGTCTTCATGGTTCCACCTCTTCCGTCCCATTTGAGCAAGCCTTAAACAGTTCTTGTTTGAAATTTTTTTGGATACGATCCACTGTCCACTATAACCTTCTGGATCATTTTCTTTGTATCTCAAAACATTGGTCTTGATATCTGCATCGACTGCAACACCATTGAACCATGAGACTGTTTCTTTTTTCGTTTTGAGGCTATAGGAGTTTTGGTAAAGGGGATGGGTTGCGAGCTCATCACACTTTTTGTTGACTCCTTTTAAGTTGTCTTTAAGAACAATTATATAATCCATTTTAAGCTTCGTGCACAGCTTAATAAAAGGTCTGTTCGCATAGAGAGCATCCCCTAGAAAGGTAATATTTAGTCTGGGATATTTTCTCCTGATTTTTGGGAGAACTTCCTTTGTCCCTAAAAGCTCGCACTCTTGCTTCAACTTCTCATCAGTTGCTTCGTTATTTACCTGCTGCGCTTTGAGAGGATAGACATAGATAGGTATTGTAAAACCTTGTGTAATAAGGACAAATGTTACAAATACATGAACCCAGTGAGTTTTTTCTTTTGGAGTCCCTTTGTGTTGTGTTCTTGATAAACAATACGGGCAGCAGTTATCCCCTTTTTCATCTGCTGAGTGTGGGTGATCATATTTATGGACCCAATATCCATCTGCCGCAATACAGAAGCTACCACCAGGAAGAAGCTCTTGATGGTTGTAGAAAAACTTTTTCTTAATAAGCTTGTCCATTTGTTTAAGTAAAATCTCATTCAGTTTTTCATAATCAACCATCGATAGTGCATGGTCAACGGTGCTTGAGTGAGGGATTTGTTTTCCTGGGCACCCAAGAAGGTTGATAACACCTTCTTTCTCCTCTGCCGAAAGATTTTCTAAAGTTGTTTGGAACTCATGTTTGGAAAATTGTCTGAAGGCGGGCACACTTAGTCCCCACATTAAAAGCGATGATAAAGGATATTGTATTTTGCTTTGTTGTCTTGGGTCTGGGATTTCTTCAAATAGCTGGATGATTTTTTGCTCCTTAAGGAAGCGTAACCAAACGGCAATATCAGTATTTTTTTCGTTTTGGGGGTTGCTCTTAATTTTGGAATTTTCGATAATCACGCTCATACTTTTTTTCCTTGTTGAGGGTTTTTGAGTTTGATTTTCAACAAGGATTTTTTCTTTCTACTGAAATTTTGTCTATAGAAAAGTAATAATTTTCTTTTTAATCGGATTTTCTTCCACGTTCTTCATTCGTTCACAATTGCTGGGGAGCGCCTGACGGCCGACTGAAGTCATTGAAGTTTATTTTGAGAGTTTCTATACTCCTTGCAATGAACAGGTAGGAAATTATGTCGATGAGTTATTTAGGTCAGTTCCAAAGGCATCTTGGAAATCATGACTACCCTTCTTTTCTGACTCTATGGGAAGAATATTGTTTGGGGGATGAAGTCGATGGAGAGGAACTAAAACAGATTTTGACAAACATTAAAAGTTCAGAGCTTGCTAGTCCTTTTGGGCGCCATGTAGAAAACGCCCTTGTGCTCTGGGAAAGAATCAAAGG
>CAYWZM010000079.1:0-2107 GCA_964462355.1 uncultured Candidatus Saccharibacteria bacterium | reverse complement strand
TTCCATCATTATCTCTTTGTTCAGATAATACTTTGAATTCTCTCCCGTTTCTAAATCTGACCTGAAGTGCAATTTTACCATCGTAGAACAGCTTAAACCTCCAGTGTTCTTCAACTTCAATCCAATTTGTCCAGTTTCCTGCAGGCGCAGTAACTTCTTGTGTTTGGTCTCCTGTGATGTACGCAACGGGATTTTTATGTCCAGTTATCCAAAACAGTAACCATACAAACAGTGACAATCCAATGAGTCTTCCAAGGAACCCTAAGGTTTTTGTAGGCATTTCACTCAGCCATGAGGGAGATTTCTTAACTGAAGGTGAAACTGTACTTGTGTTCGTACTTTGATTCTTTTGGAACATACCAGTAAAGACACTGAACGATTCCGACATACTTTTTCCGTTTGCCAATTTGTAAATTGGTACTGCAAGTAGTAGTCCTAGTACTACACACAGTGTGATAATGAGTGATTCCATTCTTTAGTCTTTTTCTGTTGGATGAGTTACAAGGAATTTTGATGAATCTCCAACGACAGTTTTCCATCCAGCATTTTTCAATGCTTCCTGACGATTTATTTCAGGATGTTTTGCGCGGTTTTCAAGTTCTTCTTTAAGTACTCGGTTTTTTGCGTCGCCGGTTTTGTTGAGATAACTTTCTTCACCTTCTGCCTCTTTTTTTCTGGCTTCGGATTGTGCTTCAGCGTCTGTTATTGTTTTCTGCTTAGCAATCTCTGCTTTTGCTTTATTTTGAAGTTCCTGTGCGACTGTTTGTCCCATGTCTACAGGAAGTAAGCCGGTCGATATGATATCTGTTCCCCAGTCTGAACCAACTTCACCGTTTGCATCATGCTCCATAAGCCTTTTTAATCGTTCCCTGATTTGAGTATTGATTACGTCAGTGGTGTCGATTATCATGTTTGGTGTTCTTGTTGAAAATTCAACCTGGAGTGCATCTGCAATCTCGTCCCGCATTCTTCTGAACGCTTCAGCAATTGATCCTACATTGAGAATAAATCTCACTTCTTCTCCTTCTTGTATTTTCCAGATTACTCGGTACGAAGGTTCGGCAACAAGGCGGAAACGTAAATCATCTTTCTCATACATTTCTTTTGTTTTGCTTTCAGCCATTGTGATTTTTTCTATGTAAATAGCAGTTTTCGCATCAGCCGTTGTGATTCTGTATGGTTGAGACCACGGGAGTCCGTTTGGAGCAAGTCCAGACGGAATAGGATCATTTCCGCTTCCTTTGAAGGTGTTTTCATCTTCACCCGGGAATTGGAACTGAATTTGTCCTGCAGGTAAAACTTCTGCTGATAGAATACCAGGGGCACGCAAATACAATCCGTATCCAGATGGCAACACAGCAATAGGCTTTTTAAATAATAGAACAACATGCCGTTCGGTTATTTCAACCGTAGCAATTGATGCTGTTCCATATCCAAGAAGCCAAGATAGTGCAATAATGAGTCCTAAATAATGAACCCATTCGTCAGATATGACGAAAATGGCAATACCCACAATTGTAGGTAATAAGATAAGTATGATGGATATCCACCATGCCTTACTGATGTTGTTTTGTTCCATTTCTATATATTTTTTAAGGTTTTTTCTAAACAAATTGTATCACAAAAACACACAACAGTCAAGTAGTTTAGTAGTATTTCTAGAGATACTATTTTTCGAAATATCTATGTTTTTGGTCAATCTGTGCAATGAGTTTGGGTGTGATATACTGTAATGACTTATAAAATAATTGCGTAAATAATTAGTATGAAAAAAGTAACAATCTACAGTACTCCAACATGTCATTTTTGTGGTCTTGCTAAGGAGTTTTTTAAATCGTATGGTGTTGCATACGAAGAGTTTAATGTTGGCTCAGATCTTGCTAAGCGAGCTGAAATGATTGAAAAAAGTGGGCAAATGGGTGTACCTGTAATAATGATTGATGATGAAATTATCGTTGGGTTCAACGAACCAAAGATTGCTGAAGCACTTGAGCTTAAAAAATAAACACATATATGATATAAAAAGCGCATGTGCGCTTTTTATAATTGTCTTCGTAGTTAAATGGATATAACAGTTCCGTCCTAAGGAATAGTTGCAGGTTCGATT
>CAYWZM010000078.1:0-2228 GCA_964462355.1 uncultured Candidatus Saccharibacteria bacterium | reverse complement strand
ATGCGCCAAAAAATCTCGCTTCAAGCAAAATCTTCATCTGTCCGAGCCGAGAGAAAGAATTGGGTCGAACCCCTGCGTAAGTGGATTTTGGATTCAAAACACGCGGGGTTTCTGGCTTCCAGAGAAAATCTCCATGAGATGCGAGATTTTCTACGTTCCTTCGGAACGAACCCCGCGCTGAAAGACAAAACTATTTCGATCTCATTTTGCCCGCCCTCCGATTTCGCCCGCATTCGCAAGGCAGAATTCGCATTCACACCACAGTGCGCGCCTTCGGCGCGCCCGCATTTTTCGCTCACTACCGAGGAAGTTTCAATTTGTGACCCTACCGGGAATCGAACCCGGATTAACGGCTTGAAAAGCCGGCGTCCTAACCGTTAGACGATAGGGCCAAATAAACACAGAAAAAATATAACATATTTTGTTAAAAATGCAAAATTTGATACCATTGATTTCACATTGGAAGTGTGGCTGAGAGGTTGAAGGCACCGCTCTCGAAAAGCGGCATATGGGAAACTGTATCGGGAGTTCGAATCTCCCCACTTCCGCCAATTTTTGAATGAAATGAATATCAAGGAAGTGAGCAATGTACCTTCGTACATTGCGTGGGAGATTTGAAAAGCTTTTCCTTATTTTTGAGAAATTACATTTCGAAAAAATGGAAAAGGTGTGCTGCTCCTGTAAGGAGAGAATCTCCCCACTTCCGCACAAAAAAAATAAACCCCCGCAAAAATGCGGGGATTATTGTTATTCAGCTGATTTTTCAAGCTCAATCAATTTCTTTACACCGTAGTACAACTGTTCATAAATTTCACGTTCAGTAATACCGAGTCTTCGTTTGTTTGAGATATCATAAATTCCGTCAGAAGATTCACTGTGTTCACCATGGATACCACGAATCGACAACCCGAGATCCTTGCAAATTTCAGCAAAATTTTCTTGTGCTGACAATTTAGGTATTCGGATATGTACTGAAGCACGCATTGCAGTACCAAGATTTGTAGGACATGTTGTATGGTACCCACGAACATCATCAAAGGCAAATTCAATACGTTTATTGATGTGGTCGAGAGCCTCGCGAAGTCTCATGAACACCTCTGCAATATCTGCCCCCTGTTGCATACTGATAATTCGCATTGAATCTTCTTCAGAAACCCATACAAGGAATTTTTTATCATTAGAAAAGAAAATTCCACGTCCTTCAGGCCAATCACGATTGACACCTGCAGATTCCAAAAACCGATCACCTTGCTTGAACAAAAAATGATCATTAACCATTTGCTGTCGAACTTCCTCCGACATACCAACTAGAGGGTAGTAGCTCCCTTCCAGACTTCCAGAAAGCTCACCCAAAACCGCGACAACTTCTTTTTCAAGTAGTTCTCGATCTGAGCGACTAATTGCTGAAGGAAACGCAAATTTTGAGAAGTTTCTTCCTACTCGAATACGTGTAGAAATAACAAATTTTCCTTCTGGATCAAGATTTTCAACAGGAAGACCCTCCAGTGAAAAATCACTCTTGTGTCCAGACATGTCATATTTGTGATATTCACGGATAACCGGGTCTACTAATGGTGCAAGCATTGTATATGACTCTGGATCACCTACGTACACACCAATACTGGAATCAGGATTATCGATACCTGACTGAATAGCTTTTTCTGCAGTCCACCCGTGTGGAGTAATAACGTCTTTTAACTGATTCATTACTTCATCGGTTGCATACTTTTTCATAAGCATGTCTTGGTTTGGCTTGATGTTTTCTTTGTTCATACGTGTGTTGTTATGTATTTATTTTTTAGAGATTCAATGGTAATACTACTTATATAATAGATATTGTCAATAAATTTCTTAAAATAATTATTACTAATAATTTCTCTGCCGCAAAAAAACAAAAATCACTCATGTTGAGTGGTTTTTGCACATACACATCAAAACAACTAGCTCGATGTATCCACATCGGGTTCATTATTTTATTGTGCGCAAGGAGAGATTCGACTACTACATAGTCAGGTCCTTTTCGATCTCACATTTCGCAAAGCTCATGTTCGACAACGAAATCCTTTCGAATCCCCCACACGAGCAAATTAGTTTGCTTGCTATTGCACCACTTACTTCGTGTGTGTGCGTTTATATTACCACACTCGAACATTTTTCCGAAAGAAATGAATACCAGCGTTCCCCGCGCGCTACGCGCCTCTGTGCGAAGCACAGAGCTTTCCAAAATG
>CAYWZM010000077.1:0-2352 GCA_964462355.1 uncultured Candidatus Saccharibacteria bacterium | reverse complement strand
TGATTTAAAGGAAAAGGATTAGAAAAAAATATATTAAATATATAAATTATAAAATAACAACCATTTTATGACATACGATCTTATCATTATTGGCGCTGGTCCAGGAGGAACCGCAGGTGCAGTATACGGAGCCCGCAAACAACTAAACACCCTACTTATTGCAAAAGAAATCGGAGGACAATCAACAGTCTCTGAGACAATTTACAATTGGATTGGTACACCAGAAATTAGCGGTCACGCACTCGCAGAATCTTTCCGTGCGCACATGAGTGCATATGAGGGAAAATTTCTAACACTCAAAGAAGGCTTTTTGGTTTCAACCATAGAAAAAGATGGTGATATATTTAATGTTCGATTGGAAAATGGTGATGTAATGTCTGCAAAGGCGCTTCTTATCACTTCTGGTTCTGGACGTAGAAAACTCACTATTCCAGGTGCAGATATGTTTGAGCACAAAGGTATTACCTATTGTGCATCATGTGATGGTCCGCTTTTTTCAGGACAAGACGTTGTGGTGATCGGCGGAGGAAATGCAGGATTTGAAACAGCCGCACAACTCTTGGAATACTGCAACAGTGTCACCCTCGTTCATAGAAATAGTGATTTCAAGGCTGACAAAATAACAGTTGAAAAAGTTTTATCACACCCAAAAATGAAGGCAGTCACCAACGCTGATCTTGTCGAAGTCAAAGGTGACAAGTTTGTGTCATCGCTTGTATACAAAGACAAAACAACTGGCGAAACACATGAGATTCCTACGACAGGTATATTCGTCGAAGTAGGACAAATCCCCAATACCTCACTTGTCGAGCACCTCGTCACTCTCGATGACAACAAAAAAATAGTGGTTGACCCATGGACACAAAGAACCTCACTTGAAGGAATCTGGGCCGCAGGAGACGCTACAAACGGCTTATACCATCAAAACAACATTGCTACAGGTGATGCCGTAAAAGCTCTCGAGGATATCTTTATATGGCTTAAAACACGATAAGCAACTCACTTACAGATGGAATTAGACAAATTTAGAGAATCATTTGACATACTCTTTCTTGAAGAACTCAAGAAGTTACTTGAACGCACCAAAGACAGATTTCACAACCCTCACATACATGAGGCTATTTCTCATGTATACATCCTAGCTCAAAATGGTAAGCGTATTAGGCCATATGTACTCAGTCTGGCTTATGGTGCACGAAAAAAATCAGATTTACTTCAAATCAAAAATCAACTCATAGGAATTGAATTACTTCACTTATTTGCTCTCATACATGATGATATTATGGATGAAGCGCACACGCGACACGGAGTACATACTGTTCATACCTTTATAGAAAAAAAATACAGATCTCTTTCGCGAAAAAAGGAGCAGAGTAACTATGAAGCCATACTCATTGGTGACCTCATTTTTTCATATGCGTATACTACCTTTTTCGATAAGTGCCCCGAAGAAGTCACACATATATTTCAAGATCTCATTGAAGAAGTAATTGCAGGACAGCTTATTGATATACGAATTCCTTACGAAAAAAATGTTTCAAAAGATTTAATTTACGAACGAATGATACTTAAAACTGCACGATATTCTTTTGCGCGACCAATGCAAATTGGTGCACTTTTGGCATCTAAAAACAGAAAAGATACCCAATCTATGTACAACTTAGGTGAAATACTTGGAATACTTTTTCAAATAACAGACGACATTATAGACACTGAATCGGAAAAAAGAGATCTCAAAAAGACACCGTTACAAGACCTATACAACGGCCAGGAAACTTTTCTCACCTATACAATGAAGGAATTGAATCCTTTATACTACTCACAGCTCAATAAATACTCTCGAAAGTCCTTGAGTACGAATGAAGTCAAAATAGTAAAGAATATATTTAACGAAAGTGGCACATTACTCAAAGCACGAGAAGAAATTGAATCCTTAAAAGCAAAGGCACAGAAATACATATCTCACCTAGAAGATTCTGATACATGGAGTCAGTTATTAGAAAAAATTATCCACCGTAAATCATAAGTACAATGAATCACCAGATAGAACACAGTCGAAATATTCAGAAAAAATATGGTGCTTCTTATTATTTTTCTACACTATTTTTTCCTAAAAAAATACGAGAAGCAACTTTTTCTCTATATGCTTTTGTACGTGAAGCTGACGAAATAGTAGACTCACATGAGAATCTCACTTCTGATCAAAAATATTCACTGATCGAAAACTATCAGCTATCCTTTTTTAGTACTGAAAAATCTGATAATACTTCTATCGAATTGTTCAAACTAACAAAAAGCAAATTTTTAATTCCGTCAGATTATATTTCATCGTTCATTGCTGCGATGAAGCAA
>CAYWZM010000076.1:0-2362 GCA_964462355.1 uncultured Candidatus Saccharibacteria bacterium | reverse complement strand
AAAGACAAAGTTCAAGAATACAAATCTATTTCCAAAGATAAATAATAAAAAATCCCTCAAATGAGGGATTTTTTATTAGAGAGATTTTACAACTCGTTCAAATGATGAAGGATTGTGTTCTGCCATATCAGCGAGAATTTTTCGATCAACACCAATTGATTTTTTTGTAAGCGCACCGATGAATTTTGAGTATGAGTATCCAAGTGGTCGGAGTGCTGCATTGATCTTTACCTGCCACAGTCGTCGGCGGTCAGCCTTTTTGTCTCGGCGGTGAGCAAATGCATGTGTTCCTGCGTGGAGGAGAGCTGTCTTTGCTTCGATTTCCTTAGTTCCTCGTCCAAATCGGAATCCTTTTACTCTTTTTAGAATGTTTCGGCGTCGCTTGAGTGCGGTCACGCCTCGTTTTACTCGTGTCATATGCTAATTGATAAGTGATTTATAATAAATGTTATTTTACTCCAGGAAGCATTCGGCTTTTTGCTTTTGGCTTGATACTGAAATCTGTTGCGACTCGTCCACCAAGTTGTGTTGCGCGAGATTGCTTTGCGTTGAAGTGGTTGAACCCAGGCTTTCGTGCTTTGAGTTTACCATTTTTTGTAACCTTCAAGCGCTTTGTGTATGATTTGTTGGTTTTGATACTCATAAATTTGATCGTTAACTTTTGGTGTGTCTCGTAATTATTTTTTACTCTCTTTCTCAATTGTCACCATGAGACCTTTTGGACTCTTTTTGACAGGTTCAGAAATTTTGTAATGCTCTGTAATAATGTGAAGTACTCGATCGAGTCGTTCTCGTAAGAAGTCTTCTTTCATGTATTTTGCTCTACCTGCGAGGAAAAGCTCAACCTTGATTCTGTGGCCTTCTTTCAACCATTCTGACGCTTTTTTTGCTTTGAGTTCTAGATCGTGATCACCTGTGGCAATCTTGATTTGAATCGATTTTGTTTCGGTTGTCTTTGCCCCTGCTTTAGCCTTTTTTTGTTTCTTATTTTCAAGATATTGGTATTTACCAAAATCCATAATCTTTGCAATTGGTGGATTTGTGGTTGCCGAAATCTCAATAAGATCAAGACCTTTTGATTGAGCAAGAGAAAGTGCCTCTTCTCGAGAAAGTACCCCGAGATTGTTTCCTTCATCGTCTATAACACGAAGTTGTTGGGCGCGTATTTGGTTGTTTATTCGTTCCTTCAACGTAAATTAAAAAATCGTGAGACACGATTACCTTGACCCTCATAATAGCGTATTTGGGCTGGTAAGTCAACTGTCCTTTTTGCCTCATGGCCGGAAAATACGCATAAAATTCAACTCCATTATTACTATGCTCGGACCGTCGTGCTTGCGCAATGTTTTCCGGCCATGAGGCGCTGAGTGGAGAGAACGCTGAGTGTCTGCCAAGTTGCTTAGAAAACCTCAATTTTTAAGGAGATTTTTTCTTATGTAAATATCTTAATTTTTACGTGTTGTGTTGTTCGTGAGTTTGTATGCGGCCTGCGACTGTTCACGATTTATGTGCTAGATTTGAGGTATGAATGAAGGTATTTTTAACCTCTACAAAAAACAGGGCGAAACACCTCTTGAGCGAATAAAGCGATTCCAGGAAGGATTTCCGGACTATCAAGATATACCCATGACTTATGCTGGTCGACTCGATCCTATGGCAGAAGGTGTACTTCTTGTGCTTTCGGGTGAACACACAAAAAAGAAAGAAGAGTATTTGTCTTTGGATAAAGAATATGAAGTTGACGTACTTGTGGGTGTCTCAACAGATACCGGCGATGTGCTCGGTGTTGTCGAGGAAGTAAGTAATGTGCAGGAGAGTGATGAATCACTTATTACAGAAAAGACACTTAGCCTTGTAGGTACACATGAAGAGCCATACCCAATATTTTCTTCAAAGCCAGTAAATGGCAAACCTCTTTTTGAGTGGGCGCGCACTGCACCACTTGCTCAAAAAGATATTCCGCTTCATGTGGTAGAGATTTATGCTGTCGATGTGATTTCAAAAAAATACGTATCACTTGGCGAACTTGCTGATGAAATAAAAAATAAAATAGGAAGTATCAAAGGAGATTTTAGACAAGAAGCAATACTTAGAAAATGGGAAAGTGTAATGGAAGATTCTGGTGAAAATACTGTATACCTCATACGACTTAACATACGGTGTGGAAGTGGTGCATACATGAGAGTCGTTGCGCAAAAACTCGCACGAAGTCTTGGGTACCCAGGCCTTGCGTATCATATCAAAAGGACGAGAGTAGGAGGATATGTGATTGAGGAGAGTGAGAAATAAAAAAACACCCGCGGGTGTTTTTTTATTTGTGGAGATGGCGGGAGTCGAACCCGCGTTCAAAAGTGTTTCCCAA
>CAYWZM010000075.1:0-2496 GCA_964462355.1 uncultured Candidatus Saccharibacteria bacterium | reverse complement strand
AAAAACGAAACAAAAGAACAATTAGAAAACGAAATTAAGGAGATCTGCAAGTGAAATCAATAACACTGATAACACCAGGAAACACAGAAGAAACACAAAAAACACGAAGACATTTAAAAGCATGGAACATACCATTTAAAGAAATGGACAACGCACATGACAATGAAACACACATGATGATAAAAAACAACGGAAAAACATCATGTTATGATTGGAAAAGCTTCAGCACCAGAGATAAACTATGGGAACTGGTAAAAAAAGAAAGAGAAGAACAAACAAAACACAAACTACGAATTAAAAAGATAACAAAATCGCATTCAACTAGAATAAACTTATCACTAGAATCACTGGCACGTATCAACGTGACAATAGCACGAATACTGGGAGGACAAAACATAAACGATATAGTGAACGAATGGCCAGAAGACGAACGAACAGCAGGAATGATAATGTGGAGACTTGCACAACACTCAAATGCAGGAAACCTACTAACATTCGCAGAAATGTTAACAGATAAAGCAAAAACAATTGATCCGTGGAGGAAATAATATGGAAGTAATTGACCTGAGCAACGAGCCATTGCCAACAACACCGGCAATGGTAATGGACAGCAACGATGTGAACGTAGGAGATCTAGTATTCGGAAAAAACAACACGAGACAAATGCTAGATATAATAAAACAAAAAAGACTGCAAACGAAGAATCTTGGAGTGAATAGTGCAAAGATTCATGTGTCAGATGAAAATGGAAAAATGGTAATAGAATTTCCAGATGAAAATGGAAATCCAATGAAATCGAGACCAAATGACTGGGCAAAAAGACAAATCATCAATGCATCAATGGGAGACGCAACATACTTCAAAAAGTGCAAAGACAAAGGACCAACAGGATTAGCAGAATATAACATCAATGAGTGGATGAAAAACAAGGCATCAACACAGCTAATAAGAACAATGAACGGAACAACCAGAGCATTCCTAGGATCAGGGTACTTAATCCTAGACAACTACGATGCACTGGTAGAAATTGCAACTCAGATAGGAAGAATAAATGCAATTCGAAAAACCGAAGAAGAGAAACCTCTGACAGTAGACAAAGGATCACTGTCGGAAGGAAACATGTACATCGAGATCCTGGACCCGGAGAGATCATACGACATCGGAAAAGGAAAGATGTTCTCAGGGATGATGAGCTTCAGTAACTCGGACGTAGGTGGGGGGGCCTGCAATGGAAACGTAGGTTTCTATAACTGGGCCTGCTCAAATCTACACATAAAAGACCAGGTAATGCACAAAGTACACAGAGGAGAGAGATTGGACGAAACCATCTACGGACACGAAGTAGTGGCAAAAATGTCAAAAGTGTGGATGGAAGCAATTGGAAAAGGACTGAACAACGTAATGAAAAATGGACAACTATTCGAACAGTGGGCAGGAGAACTGCGAGAATCAAGAGAAATCAAGATAACCGACCAGAAAACGACACTGAAAAACCTGGGAGATGAATTCAAAATATCAGACAATGAATTGGATGCAATTGCATCAATGTTGATGGGAGACGACACGATTGATACAAGTGACAGAGGAACAGGATATGCGCTAGTAGAAGGAATGACAAGAGCAGCACAGAACTTCGGAGTGGACCGAGAACACGAACTAGCAACATACGCAGGAAAACTAACTGCAAGCAATAACAAGCTACTGGCAAAAATAGTAGCCTAGCAAAACTTTTTTATACTATGGACGCATTAAATAATCATAGGTGAGAAAACGTGACGGGAATAGGAACCGCGAGCCTAACAAAATATCAAGCAGGAAAGAGGCTGACAGCGTCAGCCTCTATACGAGCCAAATGTGCTCAGTGCATGGATAATTACGTGGATGGAAAAGTGGATTGTGAAAAACCAGAGTGCCCATTGCACCCATGGCAACCATATCAACATAAGTCGGAGGACAAGAAATGAAGACTAACGAGATTACGAGAAATGAATTCGAAGCAGAAGTATTGAACCTGTACGGTGAACTAATCGAAAAAGTAGCAAACATGGGAGTAAACGTAACTGATGTAATCACGCAGATCTACGAGAAAAACGGAAACTGGGAAATCGATTACACAATTCCAAAAGTGAAGAATTACTTGGAGAAGGCACTTGAACAAAAATCAGCGAAGCCAGTAATCGGAATACTAGTGGGATTCTCGGATGTAAAAGGGAAGAACATACCAGTATCAGCAGCTCTGATTACACCAACAGGGAACAAAGAAATCAGGGTAGGGTGGACAGCATCGATCAAAAAGCTGGACGGAAGCTCAATGAGCCTAGCAAGCCCGGCGATGATAGAAGGCCTGGTAGTTGAGAAAGAGAATGACTATGGAAAGCAACTATGGATTTCTGATGTCACGAACCAGGTGAAACTGGGACCAAAAGAACTACTGGATAACCTGGTAGAAATGAAATCGATAAGAGACGCGAATGATGTATTAGAGAAAGGAAAGAA
>CAYWZM010000074.1:0-2563 GCA_964462355.1 uncultured Candidatus Saccharibacteria bacterium | reverse complement strand
TATGCAACAAATGGCAGCACAGAGATATTTGTTGCTACAGTTGCAGAGACAACATCACGAAGTGATCTAGTACTGATCCAGGTAAACCATAAAGACACAACAGGTGTACAATATATCAGACCTAATGTTGCAATAAACGACAATTGAAACGATACATCATAAACTAAAATCCAAGGATTAATAATTATCATTCCCATTCCAGCTACAACAAGCGCACGGCCTACTTGATACTGTTTTCCCGTCACCCTAGCAAGAAACGCAAGTAATCCCATAATCGTAGCTCGAACTATGGTTGCACCAAGTCCAGTCATTATCGCAAACAACACAACACCACATGCACCAAGCATCATTGCACTCACTATTCCAAACAATGGAGTGAGTATGTATGTAATCGCTTCTGATATAATCGCAACATTATATCCAGACAGTGCGACAATATGAATAGTTCCTGTTTGTATAAATGCATCCTGATGGTCGGCCACGCCTCCCCTTTCACCAAGAAGTATCCCCGAGAGCAAACCTTCTGTATTTACCCTGTGAGAATTATATATACTGCTTCGTATAAAACTTCTTGCACGATAGAGATATTTTAAAAAGCGTGATCCATGAACATCTTTAATTATTTGAAATGAAGGATATCGTATTTCATAAAAAACTCTATCTTTTGCTAAATATCCAGAATAATTAAACAATCTCCCTTGATCTGTTTCGAATGATTCAGGTATTGTAATTTTCCCCTGCACATCAAGAGTATCACCATAGTCGACATCTGTATCTTTTGGTAATGTCACCAGAAATCGAGTCTCATCATGGGTCGCAATGACCTTTGTAGAATTTTCTCTAAAATCAGGAGGAGAAACAACATTCATACTTCCACCAAACACCATTTCACTACCCACAGAAAGTATTCGCTCTTTTCTATACTCTTTTTCTTGATGAAAACGATACACACCAAGTGATACAAATAGAAATATGATACCTAGAGTTATACATAATCGTGGTGAGTATTTTATTGAAGCAATAAGACTTATAAGCGAAAGTCCTCCAAAGAGATATGGGATTATTGATGGAAGTGTGACATATGACTCAACAAGTACACTTACAAAAAGAGAACCGCCACAAAGTGGTACGATCCATCTTTTTAGAAAAACTATTAATGAAGTAGGTGATTGAGAGTCCATTCTTGTATAAGAGCCTCTTCTTCATTCTTTGAAAAGACTTTTTTATAGAGTGCCCCTTTCTTCCCTTTCACTCTCTTCTCACACTCACTCCACTCTTTGTGAGTCACAACAACTCCGTCAACCATAGATACATATGAGTATGCTTTTTTTGAAGAGTGTGATTTTTTATTTTTAACTTCCTCAACTGAATCTAAAGAAAGTATGTTTTTTGAAACCATACTCTCGTAAAGAGACAGCGCTCCTGTAAATAATGTAACTTTTTTACCATCTGCATAATCAGTAGCAATAGTATCCGCACGTTCGTTTCCAGAAACACCTGCATGGCCTTTTACTTTTTTCCAGATAATTCGTTCTTTCATTGCTCGCACATCATGTATAAGTAGTTTCCATAAATCTTTATTTTCAACATCACTACCAGTACTTGTTTTCCAATTGTTTTTCTCCCACCCGTATATCCACTTTGTAATACCATTGATGACATATGATGAATCAGTATGCAGTTCAATTTCTGCGTTTTCATTTCTAAGATAACTCAACACATCATGAACTGCACTCATTTCCATCCTGTTGTTTGTGGTCATATCTTCACGCCCACCCCTCTCAATAACTTTGCCCTTATTTTTCATAATTATCACCGCGCCATACCCACCAGGGCCAGGATTTCCACGCGAGCTTCCATCAGTAAACACAATAATAGTATCCATAAATTGATTATAACAAAAAACCACCATGCGGTGGTTTTTTGTTATAACACATATTCAATTATTTTGAACGTATCCACATCCATTCAGACGAACCAATGTTTCCTGCTGCATCAAATGCACGTGTTCTGAATGAGTACGATGTGTTGAGGAGTGTTTGAGGAACTACCCAATCACATGTATATGGAGCGGTGGTATCTGTACAGATTACAGCACCAACACCAGGAGAAACTGCATTTGCTTGTCTAAACTCAACCTTTGTCACACCTACATTATCTGTAGCATTAGCTGTAAATGTAACTGTTGTGCCTTTGTTGAATTTTGTTCCCTTTGCAGGTGAAGTAATTACAGTAACAGGTACTTCGGTGTCAGTTGATGAGGTTGTAACTGTTATTGTTGTTGGTGGTTGTGATGTGTTGTTTGAGGTATCACGAGCCTGGACACCGAACAAATATGAAGTGTTTGGTGAAAGTCCAGAAATTGTATACGAGGTTCCTGGAGCACCTGTCACATATCTATTTGCACCAGTATTTGAATCTTTCCAAACATCGTACCCCATAAGTGCAACGTTATCTGTCGAAGGATTCCATGAAAGTGTTACTGTTGTATTTGTAATACTTGTTGCAAGAAGTCCTGTAAAAGTTGTTGGTTATGTTTTGTCAAAATTGTTGACTGTCAAAT
>CAYWZM010000073.1:0-2625 GCA_964462355.1 uncultured Candidatus Saccharibacteria bacterium | reverse complement strand
TGTGTACATATTGCATGGTAAGTTTGGCTTTTTGTATACTGTATATACGGTTATTTGGAAAAATTACCTAGAAACACATTTCGTATGGGAGCTAAAGATGGACGCATCTTAATCGTAGTACACAACCTTGGTTTTGTATTCAGGCACCCACTTAGCTTTAATGCTAAGGTAATTTTACCCAGATAGCCGTAATAAAAATCCGCTCACGTGAGCGGATTTTTATATGGTAAAATAAGTAAGTAATGACGATACAGAAAGGGATATTGGTTAAAATACTTGTGCTCATTGTTGGGATTTTTGTTATAAATTCTCTTGCGATGAGATTTCATTGGTACAGTATTGTATGGTGGTTTGATATGCCTATGCATGCACTTGGTGGTATGTGGGTTGCACTTGCGAGTTTGTTTATTTATAGATATAAGCACACTACAACCGAGGACATCTTTCGTCCAAAAATGATTTTTGTGATTGCACTAATTTCAGTTCTGGTTATTGGGGTGTTATGGGAATTTTTTGAATTTGGAATGGAGGCGGTTGGAACAGTTGATCTTGCGAATCCGATTGATTCACTTTCGGATATTTGTTTTGACCTTGCAGGCGGAGTAGTGGGTGCACTCTATTTTGTATCAAGATATGAACGTGTAATAAAATCACTCAACAGGGTATAATAATTTCATGGCCACTCAAAAGAAACTCAAATTAACATTTTGCGCAGGGACTGGATCTGTGACTGGAGCAAATTTTTTACTTGAAGGTGAAGATAAAAAGTTTTTAGTTGACTGCGGATTGACTCAAGGTACAAAGCTCGCAGATGAAGTAAACTGGGAAGATTTTCCTTATGATCCAAAATCAATCGATATCTTGTTTATCACACACGCGCACATTGATCACATTGGACGTATCCCAAAGCTGTATCATGACGGATTTCGTGGAAGGATTATATCTACAGATGCGACCAAAGACATTGCACTACCAATGCTTCTTGACACATGTGCAATTCTTTCAAAAGATAAAGAGCATGGACTCGATTCGATTTATGATGAAAACAAAGTAAAAGGGATTATGCACCTTTGGGAAGGATTTCCTTATCACCATAAAATAAATGTTGATCACGGTTTTCAGATGACATTTAAGGACTCAGGTCATATTCTCGGTTCAGGAATGCTTGAAATTATATATAACGAAAAGAAAATTGTATTTACGGGTGATCTCGGTAACTCTCCTTCGCCACTTTTAAGAGATACTGAAGAGCTTGTTGATGTTGATTATTTGATAATGGAGTCAGTCTATGGAGATAGAAATCATGAATCTCGCGACGAAAGAAAAAAGAGACTCGAGCAAGTGATTGAAGACAACTACAATAGACAAGGCGCCTTGGTTATCCCTACATTTTCGTTAGAAAGAAGCCAAGAATTACTCTATGAAATAAATGATTTTGTTGAAGATAAGCGAATCCCGTTCATGCCAGTATTTTTTGATTCACCACTTGCGATAGAACTCACCAAGGTCTATAGAAACTACTCAAAGTATTTCAATGAAGAGGCACAAAAGCGAATTGAGCGAGGCGATGATATTTTCAAATTTTCTGGTCTTCGAGTCACTGCTGAAACTGAGGAATCAAAACAGATTTTTAATGAACCTAATCCAAAAATAATTATTGCAGGTTCGGGTATGTCAAACGGTGGAAGAATCATTCATCACGAAAAACACTACCTGCCTGATCCTCAAAGCACACTTCTTTTGATCGGATATCAGTCTGTGGGCACTCTAGGAAGACTCATAGAAGACGGAGAGAAGGAAGTTAGGATAAATGGTGAAATGATTTCCATTCGTGCACGCATAGAAAAGATTAGTGGATATTCTGGACACAAAGACTCTGATCATCTAGTTGAATTTGTTGAAAAGATGTCAGATTCTGTAAAGCGCGTGTATGTGGCAATGGGTGAACCAAAATCATCACTCTTTCTTGCGCAAAAAATTCGTGATTATCTCGGGGTCGAAGCATATGCACCAGAACAAGGACAAGTAGTAGAATTAGATTGTTAATTGTATGGAAGAAAACACAAAACATAGTCATCTAAAATTAAAACTCGGTGTGTCAGGTGCAGCAGAAACAGGGCACTGCGGTATTGATGCACTCGCGAAAGCAAAAGAGCTCGGACGCGAAATAGTCAGACAGGGTGGAGTTCTTGTCACAGGTGCTACAACAGGATTTCCTTTGTGGTCAGCAATGGGAACAAAAGAAGAACACGGAATTTCGGTCGGGCTTTCTCCTGCGTCAAACGAGCGTGAGCATGTTGAAGTATATCGACTTCCGGTTGATTATATGGATTTGATTGTATACACAGGATTTGGTTTTCCTGGAAGAGATTTATTATTTACTCGTTCGTGTGATGCATTGTTTGTAGGATGCGGAAGAATAGGTACTATCCATGAGTTCACGATTGCGTTTGAGGATGGCAAACCAATCGGAGTACTTGAAGGTTCGTGGGATATGGACGAAACCATCAAAGATATTCTTGCAAAAGGTCATCGTCCAAACGACAAGATTGTATTTGATTCTGATCCAAAAAAACTCGTTGAAAAAGTGATCGCACTTGTACTTAAAGACAAAGTTCAAGAATA
>CAYWZM010000072.1:0-2748 GCA_964462355.1 uncultured Candidatus Saccharibacteria bacterium | reverse complement strand
GTTTATAAGTCCTACGCGAGTTGCTACGACTTTCGTCATATCAATCACGCAGTGTATGCATTTAAAATGTGATACCGACATATCACTGCATACATACCTGGCCTGACCACGTCTTTATCACGAGTCAGGGTTGGTTTCTTTCTGAAAAAAACTTACCCATACATATATCTATGTATGTTAAGCGTTGTGTCTGCCTTGTCGACAGGGCATACAGACAAGAGCAAAATTCACGAAAGAAAACTACTAAAAATATTCTCAAGTAATTTGAGAAAAATCCTAAGTTAAGTTTTCAATGATCTATCTGTTCTTGTGTGTGAACACGCGTTTCGTTGTCGCGATACTTAAGGAATCCTATCATCCCCCAAGATGCGCAACGCGAAACACGTAAACGCATAATACCATAATGTTCGCTAAAACACCAGTAATTATGCACTCTTTATTATAAAGCAGTTTTTTTAAAACACGCAATAAAAGTGTGGAAATCCTCACCTAATAGTGCGCAAGTTGCCTTGTTATAAAGAGGCAGTCGGACATGACTGTAGACATACAGCCACGACACCAAACTACACATACTATGACGACAAATTGATGCCTATGTTACAAGGTGAAAATTTATACAACACTATATAAATATGTCAAATTTAAACAAATGAGTGTACTTGGTCGAAAAAAAATCGGCGACAACCAGCTCATTTTTTTGGACCTTACGCGTCTTTTAAAAGACATAAAATCTACACTTTTAGGGAATACTTACTCCAACGCTTCTCCCCTGTCTTTTTGAGCACACCTTCGGACACAAGATTAAGAAGCTCACGTTGAATTGTCTTTTCGCTCACATCAGGGACAATATTTGAAACTTCTTTTATTGTGACTTCCTTTAAATCCTTAATTAATTTAATGATTGTATTTCGTCTTCCTAAGCGAACTGCAATATCGGACTTAGAATTATTAAAATCCTGATTGTGTACTTTAGATGATTGAATAGGTCGCTCCTGATGTTGAATTGGTGCAACTTGTCCTTTAAATGATGATTGAGTATTCTTGTGTCCTTTATTAAAGGCATTGTTTTTTTCTTCAACTTCTTTACTAAAAGACATATCTTTGTACTCATGAGACAGCGATCGCTTGTCAGTATTTTCCACATCTGGAACTACAAACATTTCTTTTGTGAGTGCAAGTTCTTTGTGTCGCATATGTGATCGCACTCCACCAAATTCACCGAGTCGTGCCAGTTTTTCTGTTTCTAAATCCTGAATTAATCCAGTAATTTCAGACACCAAAATAGTTCCATTCATCGAGCTTACAAGGGATACAGAAAGTCCAAGAGAAACCAGCGATCGAAGCTCAATAAGAGCGACAACAAAATCTCCTTCATGATTAAATTTTGTAACTCCTCCATTGTGCAAAAGTGAGTGGGACAAGGACACACAGTCGAGTGCACATATTCGAATCTTTTCACGAAGTGGTTCAGTTGTGTCTATGCACTCAGTCACCAAATATATGGCAGTGACAATACGCTCTGTCCTTTTAACAATCTTTGTACTTTCACTATGAAGAAGCGAACCTAAGTAACTATTTGATCCGAAAAATAAAGCATTATTTTTTACTTCATATCCTCCAGAAATCTGACTGTTGTCCTTTTTAAATTCCATATTTTTGTGTCCTTTTAATAAAAATTTGAGTAATGGACATTGCCACTTTTTTTGTGGAAGCAATGACGTTGTGGCCATTATATATCGGACAGTGTACTTTTCGCAAGACTCCTTGAAAAATAAGTGTTTTTTAGTTTTTGCGTGATATACTTTTCGTATACATTCGTATGGCAAAGAACCAAAAGAAAGACCAAAAAAATGATGTCGAGGAAGAGAAGGAAGTTAGATCAACCTCTCGAAAAAGTCGCTCTCAAAAAAGTGATTCTGGAACTTCTCTTAAAGACGAAACTCGTTATAGTATCTACGCCGTTGTCTCATTTTTGATTGCTCTTTTTTTTGTGTTTGCTGCATTTCATGGAGCAGGTGTTGCAGGGTCTGTCCTCTACACTTTTTTTAAAGGATTGGTAGGTGTCGGATATGTATTGCTTCCTTTGGTGTGTGTGTTGCTTGGTGTCTCTTTTATACAATCTGAGCGCCCAAAAATGGGACTACTTCACACTGTTAGTGCATCACTCTTTTTATTGTCTACTCTTGGACTGATTGATATTTCAAGTGGCGATTTTCACAGTGGAGGAATTCTTGGGAGAGTTTTTGCATTTCCATTTTTGAAACTGTTCGATACATATCTTTCAATATTTACACTTGGCGCAGTACTTCTCATTTCTCTATTTATTCTTTTTGATGAACAACCAAATCTCAAAAATGTTGGAGCTCGAACACTCTCTGCGCTCAAGAGAGTTGCAGGACTTTTCAAAAAGAAACAAGTTGAAATTCCTGTATCAGAAAAAGAAGACGCTTTGATCGCCGAAGCTGTCGCTCAAACCGAACATCACCACGAACCATCAACAGAACCTGAACAACCTACCATCACTGAAAAAGTACGTGGTGCATTGGGAATGGACAAAAAAGAGGATGACGAATTTACACTTGGGGCAAACAAGTATGTCTCAACAACATACACCCCTCCACCACTTTCATTTCTTGAACGAGACAAAGGTAAGCCAAATGTAGGTGACATCAAATCAAACTCAAACATCATCAAACGAACTCTTCAAAATTTCGGTATTCTTGTTGAAATGGATGAGATCACTATAGG
>CAYWZM010000071.1:0-2787 GCA_964462355.1 uncultured Candidatus Saccharibacteria bacterium | reverse complement strand
CTTCAATTTTTTCGCGAAGTCCTACATTTTCTCTAAAATAAAAACTGTCAAGTATAAAAAATAAAACAATCCACCACCAACCTAAAAATATTTGATTAGTGATTTTTAATATGAAAAAAAATATTGTTAGCATGATTAATTTTCTATGAATTTAATATCTTCAAATGCGAGTGTGGTAACAATTCCGTACGAATACGTCTCGTTTGTTTCGCCGGTTGAAACCTTGATTTCGTTTATTGAATGAATATCTTCAATAATACCTGACAGCACTCGTCCATCGCGTACAAATTCAATTTGATCTCCTTTCTTTAGTGCTTTAAATTCTTCAATATCAAAATCAGTATATTCGTATCCACTACGCTTTTTTGGGACTTCCGACATATTAAAATGCTCCATTCCTTCCATGTGAATATTGTACACTACAACAAAAAATACCCGAAATTCGGGTATTTAATTTAGATTGTCTTCCCTGTCTTAATCACATGATCAACGAGAGTATACGTATACCCCATTTCATTATCATACCAACCCATCACCTTCACAAGATTACCACCCACCACACGAGTCATTTCAAGGTCAGCAATTGATGCATGAGATTCGCCGAGAATATCAGATGATACGAGAGGTTCTTCGGTGATTGCAAATATCTTTGACCACTTCGGATCTTGTGATGCTTTTTTAAGAATTGCGTTTACTTCCTCCGCTGTAGTTTCTTTTTTTGAGATAAATGTGATGTCTACAATTGATCCCGCAGGTACTGGTACACGAATAGAGATTCCATCAAAAAGTCCTGTAAGCTCTGGAAATGCTTTCGTCACAGCAATAGCTGCTCCAGTTGAAGACGGCACGATGTTTTGTGCTGCTGCGCGACCTTCTCGCAAATCTTTCTTACTTGGACCATCCACGAGTGCTTGTGATGCAGTGTATCCATGCACAGTATTCAAAATCGCTTTCTCAATTCCGAATGCTTCATGCAAAATTGCGATGAGTGGTGACGCAGCGTTTGTGGTACATGATGCATTTGAAGTAATATCGCATGTGCCAAATTTGTCTTCATTGACACCAAGAAGAATAGTCTCACCCGCCACACTTCCATCACTTCCCTTCGCAGGAGCTGAAATAACCACCTTCTTCGCACCTTGATCAAGATGGAATTTTGCCTTATCAAATGCAGTGAAAAGTCCTGTTGATTCCACCACAACATCAACATTAAGTTCTTTCCATGGAAGTTTTGTAGAATCTTTTTCAGATACGAAGCGAACTTTTTTGCCATCAATGACGAGATAATGTTCTGCACTGTCTGGATTACTTGGATCTGTCGATATACCGTGGACTTCGACTTTGCGGTGCCAGTTTCGGTAGACAGTGTCATGACGCAAAAGATACGCCAGGCTTTCGATTGAACCAAGATCATTGATTGCGACAATTTCAATTTCTGGTCGCTCCCATGCGATCTTCAAAAACGCTCGTCCTATTCGACCAAAACCGTTGATTGCTACTTTGATTGTTGTATCTGTGCTCATACTGAATATGTGAAATAAATAATATATTTCTATTGTACCTTGAAACAAAAAAGCTCCCAAATGGGAGCATTGCGGATTAGGCTATTATCTTTTCTCGTGTAAACCCTGTCCAAAACAAGCAAGGTTTTACCTCTTTAATCTTAAAATTTTTTCTTGAATATAACGTCTGAGCTTTAGATTCTTCTTTATTATTTGTTGTGTACAGAGATAGCTTGGTTATCTTTTTTTCTTTTGCATATGAAATCGCCCAGTCAACAAGTATTGATCCATATCCTTTTCCTCTAAATGTATGGTCAACAGCAAGCCAGTCAATCCACAAATTTGATGGAGGGTCAGTATTTTTACGATAGAATCCAACAACGCCAATCACTGTATCTTTAGAAGTTTTTTTAAGAACAAAATATTCCAAATCAACATAATGTCGCTCATGGAGTTTCCATTCTTTCTTTTTTTCTAAACTTGCACGCAATCTGTCTGATGGCGTATATTTCCTTGATTGATAATGTGCAAACACTTCATCGACAATCTTTGCAGCCTTTCTTAGAAACCTTGAGCAAAGCGGTACGATCTCTAAGTCATCTTTTTTCATTCGAGATTTGTGTGAATCCATGTGTTTATGTTTTTACAAAATATACATCATGTACCATATTTGTCAAATATAAAACACCTTACAGAGTAAAGTGTTTTATAAAAGTTCTTTTAATATTTTCTGCACCAATTGTGGATTTGCACTTCCCTTCGTCTCTTTCATAATTTGTCCTACGAGTGACATGAGTGCGTTTTCTTTTCCGCTCTTATATGTAGCTACTACTGCAGGATTCGCATCAATAATTCTCTGTGCGATTTCTTTGAGTGCTCCTTCGTCGTTTTTTTGAATCATGTCGTGTTCTTCTGCGTACTTCATTGGAGATATATCTTCTTTGACCAACACCGCGAGAATATCTTTTGCCCCACGGGATGACATTGTGCCTTCGGCAAGCATCGAGACAAGCTCTACAAATGCATTCACATTTGGAGTTTTTGCTGTAGAATCATTTTTCTTTAATCCTAGTAAATCAGAAGTAGTATAGTTTGCAGCAATTCTAATTATCTCTTTATCTCCGAGTATCTGTGCAATTTTCTCAACCCACCTTCCAAATTCGATCTCATCTATAAATGTTTTAATATCTTCATCTTTGATATCAAACATATCTTTATTTCGAGTTCTCATTGCTTCTGGAAGTTCTGGTATACTCGTCTTGCGTGCAGTCATATCAAACAGTTC
>CAYWZM010000070.1:0-2860 GCA_964462355.1 uncultured Candidatus Saccharibacteria bacterium | reverse complement strand
CAGGTGATGCATGGCCGTCGTCAGTTCGTGGTTTGAATTGTTCCCTTAAGTGGGGTAACGAACGCAACCCTCGTCGTGTGTTATACGTGTCACACGAGACCGCCCAGAACAGTGCACATAAGTGTATAGAGAGGATCAAAGAGTTTTCAGTTGTATAGCTTGCTATGTAGCAGATTTCAATTTGATCCTCCCTGTACACTTGTGAATACCGTTCTGGGAGGAAGGAGAGGATGACGCCAGGTCAGCATGTCCCTTTGACACCTTGGGCCACACACATAATACAATGACTACTACAACAGGAAGCGACGAGGCGACTCTGAGCAAATCCTTATAAAAGTAGCCTCAGTTCGGATAGGAGTCTGCAACTCGACTCCTTGAAGCTGGAATTGCTAGTAATCGCGGGTCAGCTAAACCGCGGTGAATACGTTCTCAAGTCTTGTACTCACCGCCCGTCAATTCAAGGGAGCCGGGAGTACCCGAAATCTCTCCATAAGGAGGGCCTACGGTAAGCTCGGTGACAGGGAATAAGTCGTAACAAGGCACGGCTAGCGGAAGCTGGTCGTGGAATAATTCAATTTGAAATTGTCCATTTGTCCATGTTTATGGCAAATGACTTACGGCGTCGATTTCCTGTGCCTCAATTGAGCACAGGAAAGTTTGATAGAGACTATAAACTATCTGACTGTATGGAAAGACATACAATCAGTAGAACGAAACAAAACAGAAAATAAACACAAACAAAAATACATCTCGAAAGAGGTGTATTTTTGTTTGTGTAATTAGTATTTTGATATACTTACAGTAATGAATACTGTATTAATGAAAAGAGTCGTATCGGTCATACTTTGCATTGGTGTGTTTGCGTTTTTGTTTTCTCGGATAACCACAAATCCAGTTGACTATATTTTTAGTTCGTATCCTACGCGTACTGTTGTCTTTCCAGAAGGAACTGAGATTACGGCATACCGAGCAACTACTCAGTCAGAGCGGGAACAAGGACTTTCTGGAACAACTTCACTTTCGCAGAAAGACGGAATGTTGTTTGAATTTCCATATGAAAATCTATGGTATTTTTGGATGAAGGATATGACTATTCCGATCGATATCATATGGATAAGTAAGGATATGTCTGTTGTTCACATAGAGCACACACTTGATACCTCTACATTTCTAAACAGTTTTGGTCCAAAACAAAGCGCACTATATGTTCTTGAAGTAGCATCCGGAGTTTCAAAAAAAGTAAATTTAAAAGTCGGAGATAAAATTATTTTTAGAGACTAAATCACGTTAGTTTTTAAGTCTCATTTGTCGTCGATGTTGACGACGCTGCGAAATTATTTCCATGACCAAAAAAATAAGTTATCCACAGAAACTCAGAGAGCGTTACTCGGTACAATAAAGAAACAAAACATTATTAATAATAATCTTGATAGGGGATTATGGTAAAAAAAATTACGCTAACAAAGCGCGATCTTGCAAAGATCAAACATGTTCGAAATCGTGAACTTGAAGTAATCGAATTTAAGCTGGAAAAAATCAAAGATGCAGTTTTAAAGGCTTTTCATTCAACAGGTGAAGGCAATGAAGCCGATGCAGATTTTGTCGCTGCTAAAGTGTTTAATGAGCTTGTTGCTGTAAAATCAGCAAGTAAAGACAAGGATTTTATTCCTACTGTTGAACTCGTACAAGACCTTGTGGAATCAGAGTTGATTCGTGATAAGTACCCTGCAACTGCAAAGGCGTATATTCTCTATCGAAACAAGCGCGCCGAATTGCGTAAGGAAGTTGGTCCAGTGCCTGAAAAGGTTAAAGCATTAGCACTTGAAAGTAAAAAGTATTTTAGAAATGCACTTGCTGAGCTTGTGTACTACAGAAGCTATGCTCGATGGATTGAAACAGAAGGACGAAGAGAGACATGGATTGAGACTATCGATCGATACATGGACTTCATGCGCGAGAATGTTGGCAATAAACTTAAGGAATCAGAGTACAAAGAGATTCGAGAGGCAATACTTAATCAAGAATCAATGCCTTCAATGCGTCTTATTCAGTTTGCTGGAATCCCTGCACGAAAAACAAATGTGTGTGCATACAACTGTTCATTTATTGCACCATCAAGTTTCCAAGATTTTGGAGAAATTGTCTATATCTCAATGTGTGGAACAGGTGTCGGATATACTGTTGAATCAAAAAATATTCAAGCACTACCACAAATTAAGCTACAAAGTGGTAAGAAGCTTGCTCCATATGTAATCCCTGATAGTAAAGAAGGATGGGCTGATGCTCTTGTGTATGGAATGAAGACATGGTTTGAGGGTAATGATGTCGATTTTGATTTCTCACAACTTCGACCTGCTGGAGCACGACTTAAAATTATGGGTGGAAAGAGTTCAGGTCCTCAGCCTTTGATTGATCTTCTGGCATTCACACGAGAGCGAATCCTTCGCCGACAAGGGCGACATCTTCGCAATATCGATGCTCACGATATTATCTGTAAAATCGGTGAATGTGTTGTTTCTGGTGGTGTAAGAAGAAGTGCACTTATTTCACTTTCTGATCTTGATGATGAAGAGATTCGTGATGCAAAAAGTGGACAATTCTACCTTACTGAAGGTCAGCGATCTTTGGCTAATAACTCAGCAGTATACGAACGAAAGCCTACCGCAACAGAATTCATGGAAGAATGGGTGGCACTTATGAAGTCTGGTTCAGGTGAGCGCGGAATATTTAACCGAGGTTCGCTTCATAGAACACTTCCAGAGCGACGTATTAAGCTTTGGCAAAAAGAATACAAGGGATATTTTGCACCAGACGGAAGTATCGTAGGTCCAATTGGTACGAACCCGTGCGGAGAAATTAT
>CAYWZM010000069.1:0-3171 GCA_964462355.1 uncultured Candidatus Saccharibacteria bacterium | reverse complement strand
TTCATATGTTTTCAACATGTCTTCATTCTCAAATGAGACCAGGTGTGCAAGCATTTTTGTGCGTTTGATATGACGGAGAAACTTTGTACCCAGTCCTTTTCCTTCTGATGCACCTTCGATGATTCCTGGAATATCAGCAATAACATATCCATAAAACGCTCCGAGGTTTGGATCAAGTGTTGTAAAGGCATAGTCGCCCACTTTTGCTTTTGCATTGGTAAGAGAATTCAGCAGTGACGACTTCCCTGCATTTGGAAGTCCTACAAGTCCCACATCAGCAAAAAGCTCAAGTTCAACTTTGAACTCTCCTTTGTCGCCTTCTCGTCCATCTTTTTGTTCCTGAGGAGCAACATTAATTGATGACTTAAAGTGCTCATTTCCATACCCACCAGAGCCACCACGAAGAATTTGAATTTTCTCACCTTCACTATCGAGTCGTACCACGTGACCTGTTTCTTTGTTTGTGATTACAGAGCCAATCGGTAGCAGTATCACCACATCTTCACCATTTGCACCATGCTCACTCGAACCACGTCCATCCTCACCACGCTCAGCATGAAATTTATTGTTTCCTTTGTATTTAGCAAGTATATAAATATCTCGTACGGCTTCTACATACACATTTCCTCCCCGGCCACCATTTCCACCAGCTGGTCCACCTTTTGGGACAAATTTTTCCTGACGCCAACGAACAACGCCGTTTCCACCAGCGCCTGCTTCTGCATATATAGTTAGTTCGTCGACGAAAGCCATTTTGTGTTTAGTTAAATATTTATTTAAGTGAATGCATAGTACCACATTAAAACATTTTTTCCAATTATGTAAATTATTGATCTAAGGCCATTTGAGCTAGGCTGATTGCTGACTCTTTTGACCCAGCTACGCACAAGAAGCATCCCTTGTGGCAAAACACTGCATCGGGAATTCCAGTGACTCTTACCAGCTCTTCATTTCTAAGTCCAGACCATGATTGTGGAAATTCTTTGCGAACTTCAAAACCTATCTTTTCTTTTTTTACACCCTGAACGCCCCAATTTCCATCAGTGCGCGGATATACTACAAAAATTGGCTCAGTATATGATTGAATAACTTCCTTCCATGGATACCCTTCTGTCAATACAATAATTCTTTTATCAATTGTGTCTTGGTATATTTTTTGTACTTTTGATACTGAATCTACAAGCTCGGTTGTTTTCTTGATTTCACGAGCAAGTATTTTTTTGGCAAAATGTACCATTTCAAGAAAATTTAGATCATTTATTTCTTCAGGCTCAGAAAAGCTCGATGTAAATAATCCAATAACATCAGATATCAAATACGGACGCACCTGAAGTGATGTAAGTTCAAACGTAGAAACACCATTGTCACCAGCATCGATTGGTTGGACTAGTTTTTCATCAATCCTTTTCCATACTTCTTCATTGGAAATAATCTTCTTTCCGTACTCCATCCACACAAGACCAAATGATGCGAATGGAATTCCATTTTTACGAATTCCTGCACCTTCTTTTTGATGGTGGTCAAATCTACCACTTAAAGAATCATGCTCACCTCCAACATCCACAACAATATCAGCATTTCTAATTATGGCATCATTACGACTACGAACAATCTTGTATCCGATACCATTGATATCAAAATATAACGCTAGTGTTGCACACGCGAATACATCATCTGTGTGAAATCCCCCATTGTGAACCACTATGGTTTTTTTGCCGAATCCAAACATTAGTCTTCTTTCTTAAGAATCTTCGATCCTAGCCAGTTTATAACAGACACAACGAGTGCTCCGAGAAACGCTGCTTTGAACCCATCCACATTAAATCCGGTAATCACACTTGCCACGAGCCAAAAGAAAAATCCGTTGAGTATAAGTGAGAAAAGTCCAAGAGTAAGAATATTGAGCGGCAATGTAAGAATGGTGAGAATTGGTTTGATAATTGTATTTATAAATCCCAAAATCGCCGCCACAATAAGCGCGGTCACAAACGACGTAACACTAATGCCATCTACCACATAAGGTGTTGCGAGTACTGCACCTGTGATAATGAGCCAATGTAAAATGATTTTCATACTCTTAAATAATAGTTACTAAAAATACTAAATAGCTTTTCTAAATCGATTTGATTCTTCATCTTCATCACTTTCTGGGTTCATCTCTATCACTTTTGCGTCCTGTGATTTCGTGTTGATCGAAGTTTGAAACTGCTTGTACATTCTGAGTTTTTGACCACTTTCAAGCAACACTTTGCGCAATGCTTCTCGTTGTTCATCATTGAGAGTTGATTGTTTTGGATCGTCATTTTCTCGCTCAAGAAGTCTTTTCTGAGCATACTCCAATTGTGCAGAATTTATTTCAATCTTTGATTGAATATCGTCATTATTTTCTTCTGGTGAAAATTTTTCAAACATAATTTAAGAAAATAGTGAATCAACAACTTCTTTTACTAAAGTACCGTCAGCTTTTCCTTTCAATTCTTTCATGATAGTCGACATAAGCATTCCTGCCTTAGACTTATCATCAATACCAAGCTCAGCTTTCTTTGTAATCGCAATAGAAGAAATTTCTTCCTTTGACATCATTTGTGGCAAAAACGCAGCAAGGACTTCAAGTTGTGCCTGCTCTTCCGCTGCAAGCTCTGGGCGACCACCTTGAGTGAATTGCTCAATTGAATCTTTTCGCTGTTTTGCCAAACGTTGAATAACTTGAATAGATTCTTCGTCTGATAATTCTTCAGTTGGTTTTCTTCCCTTTGACACAAGTTCGTTTGTAAACGCTGATTTCACACCACGAAGTGTATCAAGTCGAACCTGATCCTTTGCCAACATCGCCTGTTTGATTTGTTCTGAAATTGTTGTTTGTAGACTACTCATACATAAATTATACCACCAACACAACAGAAATTAAACAGTATACTATTTGAACAAATACTATTATACTAGTTCTATGAACAAGCGATTTATTTTTATCGATACTGAGACCACAGGCAACGGACCAGACGATGTATTGTGTCAGATTGCGTACAAATACAACGATGCTGTTTTTGTGGCACTCTATAATCCTCAAAAGAAAATTCCACCAGAAGCAAGCGCAGTTACCCATATTACAAACAAAATGGTTGAAGAGAAGCCTGTTTTTAAAGAAAGTGCAGAGTATATTTCTGTTAAAAA
>CAYWZM010000068.1:0-3246 GCA_964462355.1 uncultured Candidatus Saccharibacteria bacterium | reverse complement strand
GAAAAAAATATTTTGTTCTCTTGCTTTACGAATTTTCTTTCGAATTGGTATGTACATCTTCTGAAAAATCTTCCTGTTGATGAAGCAATCACAAATAAAAAATAAGTCATTTGCCCTGTAACAGTGTTACAGGGCTATTATTGACAAAGTGAGAATGTGTGATATTGTTTTGTTAAATCAAAACAAATGCACATGAAAAAAATCGTAAGTATTGGAGTGGTTCTGTTTCTCTGCATGGTCTCAAACGTACAGGCTCAAACAAGAATTACAGTATCAAGATCAGCCGCATTTCCAGATAGTAAAGGCGACAGTCTGCACAAGATTGCCAATGAGTTTGCCGATCGTGTTGGAGAAGTTCTCAAAGAAGACTTTCCCCTCACGATCGACTCGGCGTCTCTTTCGGTGAAGATTGAATGCTTCAATGACACTGTGAAGCTCACCTACTTTGTTGCACTTGAAAGGTGTGATTCTGCTTCGGCACTGTATTATTTTGATCACAGGGTTGCGCTGAGTAAGGATATGCAACCATATAAAGCAGAAGTCGATGCAGAAACACGATGTGCTGATCAGGCAGTGTTGGTGATGAGCGCGTTTAAGAAGAGGTATGGGGATATCGCATTTCAGTTATATGTTGATGTTGATACAAAGTGTAATGGATATGCATATGCATTATCGGAATATTTCATTGCATCAACTCGTGAGTAAAAAGTGTACACAAAACCCATTGTAGATATAGTCTACAATGGGTTTTTTATACTTTGTGTTTTTTTCGAATTTCTTTTAGTTCTTCTTCTTCGACTTCTTCTTTCTTTTCTTTCCCTTTTTCTCCTAGCGCTCTGAGTGTGTTTGTATCAAGTGTTGAGAGTTCGCGTGCTCGTTGTTCGAGATATTCGAGATTGTTTTTTGTATCATCTTCGAGACATTCATCAAGAAGTGCATGAAGTATCCACCCCATTTCTCTTCCTGGTTTCATGCCCATTTCTTTGATCATGTAGTCGCCATTTATTTTGAGCATTCCGACAGATGTTGGCGCACGGAGTGCTTCTTCGATCATTGCATGATATTTGCGAAGTCTGTACGATGTTTCGTTTTTCTTCATCCCTACTCTGTCGCATTCTCGAACTTCCATGAGTTCCCATATATGTTCTCTTCCAATATTGACGATTGTGCGTCGAACAGCAGAAAGTGTAATTTGTTTTGTATCAGAGAAAAACATATGGTAGCGGACAAATTTCGTCACGAGTTCGGTCGTATCTTTCGGGAATTTGAGTCGTTCCATGATTTTCTTTGTCATGTGTGCTCCTACAACTTCGTGTCCAAAAAACGTATACTTCCCTGCTCCGCCTGCTTTTGTTCCGTCCCATCTTCGAGTGCGTGGCTTTCCTATGTCATGAAACAGTGCTGCGAGTCTTATCGGAAGTGAAAGATTCTTCTCTGAAGCATGTCCAAGTGCGTGAAGCATATGTTCAAACACATCATAAATATGTTCACCCTTCTGCTCACACCCGATTCCTTCTTCAAGTTCCGGAATACTATGAGAAAGCAGTTCAAGCTTCTGAAGTAATCCGATTCCAACAACAGAATCTTTAGAAAGAATTATCTTTTCGAATTCATCACGAACTCTCTCAAATGAAACACTTTTTATTAAGTGCGACTTCTCAGAAATAGCAGAAAGTGTTGAGGCTTCAATTGCAAAACCAAGTTGTGTGGAAAACCTTACTGCTCGCATCATACGAAGTGCATCTTCTTGAAATCGTTCACGTGCATCTCCTACAGTGCGGATGATCTTGTCCGTTATATCGGACACACCTCCCCATTCATCTACAAGTTGTCCTTTATAAAGGTCATAGGCAAGTGCATTTACGGTAAAGTCACGTCTCTTAAGGTCTTCACTGAGTGTTTTTGCAAATGAAACAGTGTCTGGGTGTCTATGGTCAGAGTAAACTGATTCTGTTCGGTATGGAGTGATTTCGATAATAAAGGGCTTTTGTCCTTCTTTTTCATAGACCACAGCGACCGTTCCAAATGAATTTTCATATACAGTCTTTGGGAAAAGAGGGATTATTTCCTCAGGGGTTGCATTTGAGGTCAAATCCCAGTCTTTTGGCTCTCTTCCGATGATTAAATCTCGAACACAGCCTCCGACTATGAAACACTCAAAACCCGCATTACGAAGTGTTTCGAATGCATGTGTTACATGTTCAGGTATGTTGTTGTGATTAAGAGTTGTCATTCGTGTGAATGATGTGTGCGGCCAGGGAGAATCGAACTCCCGACTAATTCTTGGCAAGAACTCATTTTACCACTAAACCATGGCCGCATATTAAATTGTTATGACTCGAAATTGTAACTTTCTGCCAGTTTCAACCATTTGAGTAGCTTCTTTTTAATTGCTACTCGTGAAGATAGTATACTGATTCCAACACCGTTTTGCAATTTTTTTGCGGTTTCTTTGCCTTGGATTGTTTGAGTTTTGTGAAACTGAGTTCGTGGAATTCCAATCTCGTTTGACCAGTATTTTTCGGTATTTTCTTGATCTATGTCTGAATAAATAAGAATATTAAACCGAAGCATATTCTTGTCGATTTTGAGGTACTTTGTGCCAAAACTTATCCAGATCTTGTGCAAATATGATTCTGAGTTGCTAATACGGGTGACATTTGGAGATTTTTTGTCACCCTCCCCTGCATAAATCATAAGACCTGACCAAAACAGCGGATCATTTTTGTATACTTCAAACTCCCGCACCGCCTCCTCTTCGGCCAGTCCATAGGTAAATGCAAATTTTACCCTCCTCATCATATTGATCCGCTTCATCTTGTCATGTGCCATAGATCGTACCTTCTCTGTGTTGGTCTTTGATATCTCAACTGACCACGCTTCTCCTTTGAACCACTTCGAAAGTGTCCCCTTGGATATGCGGAGCTCTTTCTGTATTTCACGGTACGACTTCCCTTCTTTTCTAAGCTCAATAACTTTTTGTACGTCTTGTCTCATGTATATATAGTATATCACAGTGGTTCATTTCATTACAAATAAAGAGTATTTTATCGATTTGCTATTTTTTGATAACAGTGTATAGTTATTGTGTTGTCATAAATAAATACGTTTATTACGCAATGCATCCGTGGTGAAATGGATATCACGACGGTCTTCGGAACCGTTATTGGGGGTTCGAATCCCTCCGGATGCACAATAAAAGCCCTGCTTTTGCAGGGCTTTTATGCATCCAAAAAGCCAATTATT
>CAYWZM010000067.1:0-3535 GCA_964462355.1 uncultured Candidatus Saccharibacteria bacterium | reverse complement strand
TTTGTTTCAAGTTCTTTGCGAAGTTTTTTGTTTGGTGGAACAGTAGGGAAGTCTGTGTGATACACAAGCGCATCGATATAAAATCCTGTACCACCACAAATGATTGGAGTTTTGCCACGTTTTAAAATGTCAGTAATCGCTTTCTTTCCTAGTTTTTGAAACCGTTCAACCGAAAATATACTTTTAGGCGATGCTATATCGAGAAGGTGGTGGGGGACACCTTTCATTTCTTTTTTTGTGATTTTACCTGTGCCTAGATTGAGTCCTTTGTACACTTGTCGAGAATCAGCAGAAATAACCTCACCACCAATCTTTTTGGCGAGCGAGACTGCATAGTCACTTTTACCTGTTGCTGTGGGGCCACAAATTACAATGATTTTTTTATTCATGTTGACAATATATCATAGTGTGATATAAGTAGTAAAACTGTAAATTAAAAAACATGAAAGAACAAAAAGCTGTATTCTGCCAAAAAAGAGCGTATTATCTGACAGAAATTGGTATGTCTAAAATTGATGAAATAATCAACAAAAAATTTGATGGACACATGTTGTCATTTAAACTATCTGAGTCTGTTGTAATTACTGAACGCATGACTTTAGACAAACAAAAATTGGTTTCTCAAGACAAGAAAAAAATTTCTTCAAAATGCGCGAATACGATTCGCATAGTAGAAGATTTTTGTTGCTCTCCGATTTTTGATATGTTAGTTGATGACAAGAAATTTGCTGATGTATGTTGTGACGAATTTTACTTCTTGCAATTTAACTCTGTCTGTTATGGGGTGTTGGACACCGCTAATGAAATGGAAGGTTGCGAAGAAAATTACGATATTGAACTATCTAATAAAATAAGAAAATGTTTATCATTTGAAGACATTTCTGTTTTGATGGATGTTTTGAATTTTCTTGTGAAAATATTTAAAAATCAAGTAATTGTTTCAAAAGATTTTCTTCTAAGAGAGACTGTTAAATTGAAATTCGGCAGAGATTTAATTTCTAAGATAACAGATATCATGAATCAGTCCGCAAAAAATAAAGTATCTTTTATGTCTAATAATGAGTATAAAGAATTATCTTTTAAACTCAAATCTTCCGCCGATGAACTACAAAGTTTTCGTAAAAAAGAATACGAAAAAAATGGCGGTTCGTTCCCACCTCAAATACTTTTGAAGTCGCTTGAAAGAATTTTAAATTACCTCGATATTATTCACCATTATGGTTATAGTTCTTTTAGAGTGAATGGTGGTCATCATGATGAAGTTATTTTTATACCTAAAGCGATACTTTAAAAAAGTGAATTCAACTTCAAACTTATCCATGTGTGTTGTTAGACATGGATAAGTTTTTTTATTTTTAAAATCAATTTTTACCACAATCCCATTCTGGTGCCCGGGGAGGGACTTGAACCCTCAAGCCTTACGGCACGCGATTTTGAGTCGCGCATGGTTACCAATTTCATCACCCGGGCGTGTATCTTTTACGCTTCGTATTTATACCATTTCAGGCATATTTTTTCAATCTATTGTCACCTTTTTTAAAAAAACATTGCGCAAGACTGACGAGCCGAGCATAGCGATTTTTCAGTAGCAAATGTTCTGTATAAGTGTTCCTTTATACGCGTGTTTTAAGGGAACACTTATGCAAAGCTCAAATAAGGAGGATTAAAAGAATTTAATTGATTTTCTGTAATATGTTAAAATACCCACATGTCTAACTTATACCAAAATTCAGTTTTTTTTATTGAAATAGACAAAATCAAACCAAACCCTTTCCAGCCTCGACGTGAATTCGAAGAAGCAAAGCTCAAAGATCTTTCTGATTCTATCCGACAGTACGGTGTGCTTCAGCCACTCGTGGTATCTCGAGTAGAGGTTGAAAAAGAAGATGGTGGAATTGCTACAGAATACGAACTCATTGCTGGAGAGCGTCGACTTCGTGCATCAAAGCTTGCAGGTCTGCGTGAAGTTCCTGCAATTATTCGCGTGGGTGACGACAACATGATGAAGCTCGAACTTGCAATCATCGAAAATCTTCAGCGTGAAGATTTGAATCCAGTTGAGCGTGCACGCGCATTTCAAAAACTTGCTGATGAATTCAAATTTACTCATGAACAAATCGGACAAAAAATGGGGAAGAGTCGTGTGTTTGTTTCAAATACACTTCGTATACTCATGTTGCCAGACGAAATCTTGAATGCGCTTTCTGCTGGAAAGATAAATGAAGGTCATACTCGACCTCTCATGATGCTCCAAGATCGACCAGAAGAGCAAATGGTTTTGTTTAAAGAAATTCTCTACAAAAAAATCACCGTACGTGAAGCAGAGCGAATGGCGCGAAAAATTGCAATTGAAAAAGTTCGCAAGACAGAACTCTTGCCTGATCCTGAAATTTTGGAAATGGAAGAACTTTTCCAAGAGGCACTTGGCACGCGTGTGCATATTGAGAAAAATGAAAAGGGTGGACAGATTTTGATTGATTTCTTTTCTCCAGACGATTTGCGTACACTTCTCGATAGTCTCAACAAATCCGGTGCATCAATAAACAATCCAAATGCACTCCTCGAACGACATGATGAAAAAGTAAAAGCAATGGCACCAGAAGAGACTACTGTGTCGTCAGAAGAAGTTGAAGCCCTTGATGATAGAAGTGAAGAAGAGAAAGACAAAGATGATGATACTGATTTGTACAATATAAAGAATTTTAGTTTGTAGTCGCGAACTACTGCGAACTTTACGCTGACCAGAAATCATTTCACCATGTTTGTATGGGTTTGTATTCCCAGAATCACAATTCTCTCTGTGTAAAACATTACGGAGCGTGACGGAGTATCCGTCACGTATTTAGTACTAAGTTTGCGAAAGTCAGCGTTTCGTTCGCGTGGAGTTCGCGTTTATTACTTGAATCGTTTCAAAATCGAATCAATAATCCCACCATGTGCATCGATGTATTGGCGGATATGTTTTCGTGCCACAGTTGTTTTGGCATAGTCGAGCCATTTTGCGCTCGGATGTTCGTTTTTTCCAGTAGCGATTTCTACAATGTCACCGTTTTTAAGCTTGGCGCCGAGCTTCGACATTTTCCCGTTAATCTTTGCAGAAAGAGCCTTGTCGCCGATTTCAGAGTGAACAGCATAGGCAAAATCAATTGGTGTTGATTCTTCGGGAAGGTCGATCACATCTCCTTTTGGAGTAAATACGAAAATACGATTTTTTGTAACATCAAGCTTGAGACTTTCTTCAAATCTTTCTTTTGTGACCCCGTCATCTTGAAGAAGTTTGAATTGATTTACCCATTCAAATTTGTGAGGAGTTTTCTCTTTTTGTTTTTCAGTCATTTCTTTGTATGAAAAATGACTTGCAATACCGTATTCAGCTCGACCATGCATTTCTTCTGTTCGAATTTGAATTTCTGCAATTCCTCCGTCTCCGGTAAATACAGTGGTGTGAATACTTTGATAGCCGTTTGTTTTTGGTAGCGCAATATAATCCTTGATTCGATTTGGTAGAGGTCGCCAAACTGAGTGCACGATACCA
>CAYWZM010000066.1:0-3540 GCA_964462355.1 uncultured Candidatus Saccharibacteria bacterium | reverse complement strand
TTTCATTTAAAAAAATAATTATCCTCTTTTTCTAATAAATTCTGTTTTGAGCACCAAGCCCTTGATTGTATCTGTGCGACATTCAACCTCTTCTTCATTGTCAGTAAGTCTAATATTTTTAATAATAGTTCCTTTTTTAAGAGTTGTTGAAGTACCCTTTACTTTCAAATCTTTTATTAATTGCACAGAATCACCATTTTGTAACACTGTGCCATTTGAATCTGTTGTTTCCATTCAATCATTCTAAATCATTATTTTTACAAATCAAATAAAAAAGCCGCGCAGAGTGCGCGGTTTTACTTTTTAATCCTTGATTTTTCGAAAAAATGACATTTTTCCTAACCATTTCATTTCTTTCACGATTCGAAAGTTTTTTTTCATTGTCCTTCTGTTTTTTTCACTGTGTCGAAATGTAACTATTTTCTGAACGCCGTCAACAGAAACTTTTTGTCTCCAATAATAGTATCGCCCACGAACGAGATTTATAAAAATACTTTTTTGCTGATCTGTTAAAAAAGAAACAGTTTTTAAAGCATCATAACTATAAAAATTCGACTTGTCAGCAAATGGTTCAAAAAATCTTTTAACTTTTTTTGAAAGACTTCTGTAAGATAGCTTTGGAAGTTTTTGATCAAGATGTGCACAGACTTCATCAATCATTTCGATCGCGCCTGCAATACGATCATGATCATAATTTGACAAGATTCCACGGTACAACTTAAAACAATACAAAGGTTTCGCAATTGGGAACCGTTTATCTATAATATCCACCCAAAAAGATCCATACGGTGATGAAAACTTTTTTTCAATACCGTCAAAACTCGTCCAAATTACAATATCAAATCGACCAATCAACTTACCAATGCCGACCTGATTTCCTGTGAGCATCGTTCGCTGATTATCATACCTTGGTATGTATCCGAATTTTAGCAACTTAATGAAACACTCTGGTTCGATTTGTAGATATCCACTTTCTTTCAATCGACACTCTAAAGAATTAAAAAAGCGTAAATCTTTAGAAATTCTTTTTGGTGTCCTTGTTCTCAGAATGGGAAACTTTTTATCCAATTTTTTTCCTTTACTTTCGTTTGCAACCTTCATGCTATTTGTTTTTTTGTTTAAATGCTTTATAACAATAAATTACTAAAATGTCAAAAGTATACCCTTTCCTTAAATCTAAAAACAAGGCACATTGTGCCTTGTTTTTAGATTATTTCTTCTTGTCTTTCTTTGGTTTCTTCACCTCTCTTTGTTGTCTGTTGTTTCCTTTTGCCATAGTGTATTACTACTTATTTATAATCATTGTAAGTATATCAAACATTTTTTTTGAGTACTGTGAATATGTTAGAGATTTGGATGTGCTTCTTCTTTGTGTGCGTAGCAGATGTTGTTGACTAGACCCACAAGCCTTCCCGCAGCCGCACCTGCGACGGACGCAAGCGACAAGACAGATGCTGTCGCGTAGTGATCAAACACTCCGAAAATAGTTCGCGACTTGTATCGAAACAAAAGATACAATCCGATAATCAAAATCGAACCAAAGTCCATCGAGGAAAGATTGATGACACCTTTGTGTGTATCTTTTTCAACCTTATTTATTCGATACGACATGTGTCTACCCAAAATGAAAAAAGCTACCGCAATCAGCGCCGGAAAAAACCATGCAATCTGATGAAAAATCGCGTCATATGCCACCAAGAAACCCGCACCAAGCATAAGAATAATTTTTATCGCCATGATTACCTGAATCCGAAGATGAATCTTTCCTTCATTGTCCAGACGATGCACTTCTTTGATTTGCTCTACAATTTTTAACTCCTCTTCAAACATATACTATATAAGAATTCTTCTATTCTAACACAAAATAGCATAGTGACGAGTAGTATTCAGTTCAAATTGAAAACAACTACTTTTGTGGTATAGTTTGCAAATAGTATAAATTGCGGGATCGTCTAATGGTAGGACATTCGCCTCTGGAGCGAAGTATCTTGGTTCGAGTCCAAGTCCCGCAGCACGAGCGTAGTGAGTGTAGGGCTTGGACTCGAACGGGAAAGGGGTCCGGAAAACGGGAGTTTTCCCGTAGTGGAGGTAGCGAGTGAACTCACGAACGTTGGAACCGCAAGGTTCCAAAACGGAACGAAGCAATTAGTGAGATTCCAAGTCCCGCAGCAGTCAAGAACGGAGTTCTGACTCCGAAAAGCTTAAAATAATATAGTGAAAATATTCTAAACAAACCATGAGTATCTACTTTGATAACAATGACAACTTACTAGATAGTCCTCATTTTAATTCATTACCAGATGAAGAAAAATTGCTTATTTACGATAACCTGACCATTCAAATTACTGAATCTCTTGAATCAGCAGAAAACAATCCATATTCAAGAATGTCCTATGACACAAAAAATAGTCTTACACAAGATTTAAAGAAAATCCAAGGAAGGAGAAAGTTATTATTTGAAAGAATGACTGTATCAGGGAAACAAGAAAAATCAAACAGTGAGTCATCTTTTATAAAAATAGCCCCAAGTGCAAAAATCAAGAGGTTAACCATGACAAACAATACCGTGATAGGAGCTAGAGATTTTATTAAGAATAATGGTGAACTTGAAGACGCAAAATTAGATAACAATAAACATATTACCAATACCATACAGCATAAAGAAAATAAGACTGATTGGCAAAAATGGGGAGCAATTATTGGAATCATTAGCATATTAGTGGCTATTATTATTGCTATTTATGGAAAATGAACTGGACAAGTTGTGGAATAAAATAAAAGAAACTACAGATGAACAACAGGTACATTTGTTTGTTCGTTATTGTGAAAAGCTTGTTCAATTAAAAGAAGAAGGCAAACTCACTGAAGAAGAAGCTTCCTCTAAAATAATTGACGCTATGCAATTTGACACTCTCGGCGACTCTCCTGAATGTGCTGAGATATTCGACAGCGCAGGAGATACAGAAATTCCTCGGACAATGTCGTATGTTCAACCAATAGGTTCATGGGACGCAAAAACAGCGGATAAGGTAAAACAAGAGGAATGGAATGCGTTAGTTTTTGCAATCAAAAATGCAAAGGCATCTTTCAAAATAAATTAGCCACCTACATTTCCATTATTTGACAAAATATCAAATATAGATTATAGTATCTAAGTAACTTATTTATCTCAACAGTTTTCTTGTGGAATCACTTCCCTCTTTCGCGCTTTACGCGCTCTTAAAACTCTCGAGACCAAGACTAGTCAATCGTATTTATTATTTTAAAGACTAGAGAGTTATAGGAGTGCGTTTTTTCTATTGCGCATACTCTTTTTATACATATGGAAACAGCAAAACAAGGAGGATTCAAAAAATCGTTCAAGAAGCGTTCATTTGGAAATTCGAGAGGTTCTCGACCAGGAATCAAAGGACGATTTGGAAACTCACGCGGACGAAACAATCGTCCAAATGGTGGCGATAGACTCGACTTTAGTCGTTTTATCAACAAAGCCGTTATAACAGAAGAAGTTGAAAAATTTGTTCCTGAACATACGTTTAG
>CAYWZM010000065.1:0-3561 GCA_964462355.1 uncultured Candidatus Saccharibacteria bacterium | reverse complement strand
ATTAGAAAAATTCGACATGGATCTGGTCAAGGCAAAATTAGGAGTTAACTAGTGCCCCCGATGGGTCTCGGACGGGGTGATACCAAGCAGTGTAAGGCTTCTTGAGAGATTTTCCAAGTGACCAAACGATGCCTCCGCATAGGGGTCATTTTTGGGCAAAACGAACAAACTTAACACAGAACATGGGTTATGGAAAAGTGTCTGTTTTTGAAATGCCAACAAATGCCAATAATTTGAGTATCGATAATTTAGGTCAATGTCTATAACATAAAGCAATATAAGGATATTCGAAGAATTTGCTAATCACGTGATATTTAAGAATTTGGCATTTAAGGCAGAGTCAAAATGTTACAAATGAGACACGATAGTGGGTGTATCAAATGTGAGAGCTTTTGTAGGATAAAGATCAAAACACCAAGTAGAATATGGGTTTTAATGAATTTTAGAAATAATACACCTTAAAAAGTACTGTAACATTTGCGTTCTACTGTCTCACTTTTAAAAATCATCAAAAATTAAAACCCATATTTACCAACGTATTTTAGAGAAATGAGACATTTTGAGACATGTTACAGAGGGGTAAAAGAGTGTCTCATTTATGAATTTTGAAAACACTTAGATGAAGCAAAATATGGTTATTTTGGGAAAAATGAGACAAATTGGACACGAAGAAGGAAACAATATTATGAAATTTGAAACCCTTTATCTTTATCGTAAGAAATACCATACCCAAAAGCCCGAGCAACATCTTTGACCGCATAAAATTGAGCTTCAGACATTTTAAGAGAATTACCTCTTCCAGGTTGTGGAGATGTATATCCTTTTACAGCTTCAGCGAAAGCAGGATCTTTTAATTTCAAATCTTCTACAAATTTTTCTATATGCTCCGTCTCCACAGACCCAACTTCTGACATAAAGAATCCGTCCTCAATTTTTCTACCCAATAGATTATCACCACGGACATAGGGTTTTACAGTTTGTGCTAATTCTTGAAGAGCTTCATCACTTGGTTGTTCTAGAAAATAAATACTGATTGAATCGTGCCGTTCCGTTGGTGATGCAGTAGTGCCAGGTTGTCCAAACTTATAGTTTGCTTTGATTTTTCCACTTGCAATCATGTCATCGAGACTGTCAATTAATTCTGGCGTCACATTAACATTGAATGATCCACGAGTAACCGTTTCTTCTCCATCCTTTGGGAAAACACCTCGATACATCCATTCACTTTTCTTATTATTTATACCTACCTTTGTACTTTTAAGTGCGTCCTCCCATGTCTGTTCTTCATTAGGATCAGTTGGGTATTCTGCTATTCTGTATCTGTTATAGACATCCTGAAATAAACCAGAGGCAAGTTTTTTACGAGATTCAGGATCGTCAATATTATCAAAAAGATTTTTATACAAATCTATGACAGCTTGTTTTCTTCCTTGGGATAAAAGTTTTACTAGACCAGAAATCAGGTGATTTTCTTCTCCTTCATTATTCTCAACAGAATCAAGCTCTTGCTGTTTTGCAAGTAATGCCTCATCTGACCCAATACCGAGATCTTTTCTGATTTGCTCTACTTTTACCTCATCAGTTAATTTGCTCTTTTTTTCTTCCACTCCTTCAGATTCTTCTTTTCTAAGTACATTCAAAACCCGCTGTTTTCTTTCTTTTTCTTGCTTAGTTTTATTCCTATCAATGTATTCAGGAATAGTCCAAATAAAATCAAGAGTGTCAGCGTCTAATCCTTTGTATTGTGGTGGCACATCTATTTCATCTTTCAGTTTAGCAATTTCAACACCTTCTGTTTTTGATTCAGGAGTATTTTCTGGTTCATTCATACCTGCTTCAATACCAGCGATAAAAGAAGGTGGTAACCCTTGCATTATAGAGTCTTTGGACTCACCAGCTTTAATTCTGGCAACATATTCTTGAATTTTTTGCCCTGAACCGCTAAGAGGTTGTTTTTCCATAAGTAACTAAATTATAACAAAATTTTATACATAGTTCGACTTTTTTACTCTAGCTCACGTGTCAAAATTTGTGTAGCAAAGTTATCTCCTACTTACCAACTCCAGAGAGCATGGACTCCTCGGAGGGGTTGCGTCATCAATGTGTCCGTATGACACAAATAACAACAGCGCCGTCTGGGGCTACGGCCAAACCAGCAAGCCCCGTAAGGCTTTCGTACTGCCTTTATGCGAGAAAAAGTACGGAACAGGAGGACAAGCAGGTACTTTCCATCGACTCCCAGATCAATGAGATGGAGAAGATGGCGGCGGCCGATGGGTTGGAGATAGTGGTCAAAAAGAAGGAGTCACACTCTGCAAAAGAAGCAGGCCAGCGCCCCGTCTTCAACGAGATCGTGGAGGAACTGAAGCAAGGAAAATACAACGGCATCCTGACATGGGCACCGGATCGAATCGCCCGAAACGCAGGCGACCTCGGAAGAATCGTGGACTTGATGGACCAAAAGAAACTCGTTGAGATACGAACATACGGACAGAAATTCACGAACACACCGAACGACAAGTTCATGCTGATGATTCTCGGATCGCAGGCAAAGCTTGAGAATGACAACAAGGTCATCAACGTGAAGCGAGGACTGCGAACGAGAGCGGCCATGGGACTGAGGCCGTCGATGGCACCGACTGGATACCTCAATAGCAAGAACAAGGATGAAAAATGCCAAGTATTGGTGGATTCAAAAAGAGCGCCGATCATCAAGGAGATGTTCGAGAAAGTGGCGAACGAGAATTACTCGGGCAGGAAGATATACAAGTGGCTCAAGGAGATAGATTTCAAAAACAAGAATGGAAAGTATGTAACCTTGGGCAACATATATCGAATGCTTCGAATGACCTTCTATTACGGAGTGTTTGAATACCCCGAGGGTAGCGGCGAATGGTATACAGGAAAACACATACCGATCATATCGAGAGAGCTATTCGAGGCGGTGCAGGAAAAAATCAAAGTGGAGAAGAAGAAAGCATACGGCAGAGAGTTCGCCTTCACGAGAATGCTCCACTGCGCCTATTGCGAATCAGGTATAACGGCAGAGGAAAAGATAAAGGAACTGAAAGACGGTGGCTCGAACGCACATGTGTACTACCGATGCACGAAAGTGAAAGATAGGGATTGCCCGAATGAATCGGTGAAGGAGTCAATACTCATAGACGAAGTGATGCCGATCATCGACAAGATGAGCTTGGACAAGAGTGAACTGAAGCACAAACTACAAGAAGAAGTGGCGCGATACGCACTCTTCCAAACAGGGGTACTTGGAGTAGATCTGAAGCAATCAAAGAAGCATAAAGATATCAGTATCAAAGTATTTGCAAAGCACATGCTGAAACACGGGACGATGTTGCAGAAACGAGAGGTGCTGTCTTGCATCAAGAGCAGGATACTCTTGAAAGACAAGAAGTTGATGATTCAAGAATAGCAGACAACAAAAAGCAGAGAGTCTCTGCTTTTTGTTTTACGGAATTTATTGGGCCTCCGCGTCTACCTTGGTTGTGCACCAACTAGGAATCGAACCTAGGACCACAGAGGTATAAGCTCTGCGCTCTA
>CAYWZM010000064.1:0-3574 GCA_964462355.1 uncultured Candidatus Saccharibacteria bacterium | reverse complement strand
AGATGTGTCAGTGCGTTCGAAAAATGGAAAATCAATTATCCAACAAAACGCAAGCAAATTTGGATCATTTTTATCTTCGCGAATATCAGGTCTATCGTTCCCGTATTTTTCCATTGCATCCTTGTAGGAGATTCGCGGAAATGGAATTTCTTGGATTCTTTTTTCAGGATAAAATTTTTGAACGATTTCAATAAGAAGTTTTTCGTTGAGATCCATTACATCTTCTTGTGAGACAAAACTCATCTCCATGTCGATTTGTGTAAACTCTGGCTGTCTGTCGCCTCGTGTGTCTTCATCTCGGAGACATTTAGCTATTTGGAAATATCGCTCAATACCTCCAGACATGAGGAGTTGTTTGTACTGTTGTGGTGATTGAGGAAGTGCATAAAATTTTCCTTGATGAACACGTGAAGGTACAACATAATCTCGCGCTCCTTCTGGTGTTGATTTCGTGAGAAGAGGGGTTTCAATTTCAGAGAATCCTTGGTTGTCGAGAAAATCACGAATATGTTTTGCTATGCTGTGACGCATTCGGAGATTGTTTTGTATGCGAGGTCGTCGCATATCAAGATAGCGATATTTCAAACGTACTTCTTCACCGATTTCTTTTCCATCACTTGTAAGATCAAATGGTGGTGTTTCTGCTTTGTTTAAGACGACGATATTTGTGATTTCAAGTTCAGTATCACCGTTCTGTTTGTCAGATTGAATATTTCGCTCTGGACGTGCGTTGACTATACCTGTTACTTCAAGAACCCATTCACTTCGAATTTCTTTTGCTTGCTCCATTGCTTCTGTGTGATTTGGAAGCACAACACCTTGAATATAGCCAGTCATGTCGCGAAAATCCATAAACACAAGTTTTCCCTGATCGCGTCGAACATCTACCCATCCCTTAATGACAATTTCTTTACCGGTATGATTTTTTAGATCTTTAATATATATACGTGACATACATGTGTGATCCGAAGAGAAAACAAAAATCGCCTCTTCGAACTTACTTAAACTAATAAATAAATTCGCAGGGGCGATTTTTGGTCGCGGTGCCACCCTACTTGTCGACTCATTTCTCTGCATGTCGTTGCAGGAACGGAAGGTTCTACTTGTCGTTTAAAACGATGTTCTTCCTTCATCCTCGCCAGTGTCATCTGGGTCCTTGGTTCTAGTAGTATACCACAACTTTTTGAGAAATAAAAAAACGCGCTGAATTAAGTTCAGCGCGAAATGTGTATTAAGCTCCTGCTGTCATTCCTTCTTGCCTTTCAGAAATATTTCTTCTCAAAAAGTAAAATTTTTGACGAAGCTCAGAGATTAAGCCAGATTGCTCTTTGTAATACATTTTTGCTCCAAAAAAACTCTCAAGCTCCAAAGATATTTGATCCAAAATTGAAACGTTATCAAAAAGTTTTTCACTATTTTGATTTTCGTCAAGTAATCTTTTTGTGTACTCCAGAATATAGGAACAAAATTCCGTGTACAATGGTGTGTTAAACACGTGATTCCATTTATAGGAATTTTGAATTTTGTCAAAAAGCTTAACAATCTCAACGTAATCTTCACGTGCTTTAAGATACTCAAATTCTTTTCGAACAATTTTCTGAAAGTGAGTAAAAATAATATCTGAAAGCTTACCCTTGTGTAGTCTTACTTCGTGAGATGATATCACATCATATAATTCAGCGAAGTTTTTTGTTTCAATAATGCGTGCATTTGCAAGATTGAACTTCATCACCGATCGTTTGTTGTACATAAGAATAAGCACACAAATTGCAACAATAGTCACGATAATCATCGCTACCATAACAATTCCTAAGCCACCTGCGGTGTCAGCAACATGTTTTTCCATACGAGTATTTTGTTTTAAGGTTCGATATAATTATACATACAAATTTTCACATGTCAAACAATAAAGCCACCCGCATGGGGTGGCTTTTAGGATTAATCCAAAACATGCTGCTCTTTCTCTTCAATTTCTGATTCTTTAAACTGAAGATCATAGAGTGTTTTGTATTTACCATTTGGAATTTTCATAAGCTCATTGTGAGTTCCTTGCTCAATAATTTTTCCTTTATGAAGCACACAAATCACATCTGCATTTCTTACTGCACTTAGTCTGTGTGCAACAATAAATGTCGTGCGACCTTCCATCAACTCATCAAGTGCCTTTTCGATACTGTGTTGTGTTTTAGCATCAAGTGCTGAAGTCGATTCATCGAGAATCAAGATTCGCGGGTTGCCAATAATTGCACGAGCAATCGCAACACGTTGCTTCTGTCCTCCTGAAAGTTTAACACCACGATCACCCACGATTGTTTCCCATTTGTCGGGTTGATCTTCAATAAAATCTAGTAACTCTGCTTTTTTTGCAGCTTCTATTACTGTTTCCATCGGCACATCATTGTGCGGATAGGTAATGTTGTACAGTAGTGATGCATCAAATAAAACAGGTTCTTGGGGAACTACTCCGATTTGCGATCGCAGGCTTTGCAATTTGTAATTTTCAATGGGTATACCATCAATAAGTATTTCACCACTGCATGGCAAATAAAACCTATAAATCAATTCAATAAGTGATGTTTTGCCTGATCCTGTTTCTCCGACTAGAGCAATTTTTTGACCTTGCTTTACGCTTGTGGACAGGCGATCGAGGATAATTTTGCGGTCATCATGGAAGAAAACTACATCTTTGATTTCAACATCACCTTTTATTTCTTTTGATATTGCATCAATGTTGTCATAATCTTCTTCTTTTGTAGTAAGAAGTGCATGAGCGTCTGTTACCGAAATAATTGAATTTTGAATTGTACGCCACATATTACCAAGACGCATAAATGGTCCAAACATCATTCCGATATACGCATTAAGCGCAATAACTTTACCAACACTCAGTAATCCCTTTTGAATAAAAATAACTGAGAGCACTAGTACAAGAAATTGTGAAAAAAGCACAATAGTTCGTTGCCATAACGAAATCTTTTTCCAAAGATTAATCAGTTTGAGTTGTGATCCATAGGCTCCGTCGATAAAGTTCTTACGATTTTTTTTGTCCTCGTATTCTTCTGCACTGAATTGTTTGACAGTTGAGATATTGTACAGACCATCTGACTGTTGTCTCCATGCATGAATCCAATTTTTATGATTTTCACGCTGAAGTTCTGCCCCCTTGCCAACTGTGCGAATAAGAATCAGCACATAAATTGCAACGCCAATCATTATGATTAATGCAAGATGAATATTGATACTAAAAATTGCAATCGTAGCAACAATAATACCAAGGAACGCCGGCAATAATTCTAAAATTACGTCACCAAACATCTGTGAAAGATTATTTGACGAACGAATCATTTTTTGCTCAACTTCCGCAATCGGATTGTTGTTGTGAAAAGACATCGGAAGCCTAATCAATTTACGCGCACCATCTGAAATATATGCGGTAAAGATTTTGTACCATGCTTTTTCTCGCGCAACGCCACTCCATCGTTGGCCAAATGCAGATAATGCAGTAAATCCAAGAAGTGTAAGTAGAGAAATCCATACAGGGTTGTGTACAGAAAGGGAAACATTTGGTTGACCA
>CAYWZM010000063.1:0-3587 GCA_964462355.1 uncultured Candidatus Saccharibacteria bacterium | reverse complement strand
GGGAAACCTCGGATTGTTTAAAGCAGTAGAAAAATTTGATTGGACAAAAGGATACAAATTTTCAACCTATGCAACATGGTGGATTCGACAGTCAATCACACGTGCTCTTGCGGATCAATCTCGAACCATCCGTATTCCAGTGCACATGGTTGAAACAATTTCAAAATACAAGCAAGTAGTACGAAGACTTTCTCAGGATTTGGGACGAGAACCACTTGCTGAAGAAATCGCTACAGAAATGGGAATTGAAGTTGAAAAAATTCACGTAATAGAAAATATAAATCAAGAGACAATTTCACTCGAGCAACCAATAGGTGATGATGATGAAAAATCTACGCGAGGTGAGTTTATTGCGGATGATAAAATTCTTCGACCTGACCAAGAAGCATCTCGAAGAATTCTTTCAGACCAGATTCGTTCAGTTCTCGACGAACTTAATCCAAAAGAGAAAAAGATTCTTGAAATGCGCTATGGACTCATGGATGGGGTACAGCACACACTTGAAGAAGTAGGACAAGAGTTTGGAGTTACTCGTGAGCGTATTCGTCAAATTGAAGCGAAGGTTCATGAAAAACTTCGAAATCACGAAAAGATAATGAGATTAAAAAACTATTTTGACTAAAAAGTGATATACATAAAAAACGCGACATATGTGTCGCGTTTTTTATGTATTAGTTAGAAATGAGAGTTTTTAAATATTTCCAATATACGTCATTTCCAGCGATTTGACCCACACACTCAGCTGCTTCCGCTTTTGTGCGTGCTTCAGGATGAAGAGATTCTAGGGGGAAGTTTCGGTATACCCAGGCAATCTTGCTTCCATATTCCTGTGAGATTCTTTCAAGTGTTGGATGGAATTTTTTACAGAAAGGACAATCAATGTCTGAGTATTCAATAATCATTACGTCTGCGTTAATGTTTCCAAGATATCGGTCTTGAGCAGTCACTGCAGGAACTTCAACATCTTCAGAATCGCTGAGTCGACTTGTACTTGCGAGTACCTTGTCGAGTTTTTCTTTCACTTCGGTGTATGACGCTGCACCACCGATAGAAATGATTGTGCCATTTTTAGAAACGATGAATGATGTAGGTGTTCCTTGGACGCCCGCTTTTTCACCACCTTCGCTATCCTCATTTACTTTAGCGAGTGACTTGCGTTCTTCGACGCATGTATCAAATGCTTTCTGATCAACTCCCGCTTTTTTTGCAAGATCTGAAAGAGAGATAGTATTTTTAGCGGTGTTTTCGTTGTTGGTTGGTGATGGGGTAGGAGAAGAATTAGAATTTGAGAAAATGATTGCTCCTGCAATTAAGACGCCCGCTACTACAATTGCTGCACCCGGTGAAATGCCTTTTTTGTTTGAATCAGTGTTATCCATAATATGTTGTTAATGGTTAATATACTTTACAGTGTACCACATCAGTCCATATGTATTCATACTTGAAAAAAGCCTTTAAAAATGGTACTATATTAGATACGGTATGGAATCGTTTTCAGCGACTATTAACTATATTTTTGCGTTTCTTTCGGTATATATTCAGGTTTTTTTACTCTATACATTTCTTGAGCGACGAAAACATATTGTCATCAGATCTGATGATGAAAAAATAACTCTATCACAGTATCCAACTGTGAGTATTATTGTGCCTTGTTACAATGAGGAGAAAACAATCAAGGCAACTGTCGATTCATTGCTTGGGCTTGAGTATCCAAAAGACAAACTCAAGATTATTCTTGTTGATGATGGAAGTAAAGATAATACATGGTCACTTATTCAAGAATTCTCATCACATCCTCAAATTGAAAGTTATAGAAAAGAAAATGGTGGCAAACACACTGCAATGAATTTCGCGCTTGAAAAAATTAGTTCTGAATTTGTTGGAGGACTCGATGCAGATTCTTTTGTACACCCACAAGCACTCGTGCGAATCATAAAAATGTTTGATGATAAGGAAATCATGGCAATTTCTCCGTCTATTATTGTGCATGAACCAAAAAACATAATTCAAAAGGCTCAAAAGGCGGAATATGACATGTCTGTGTACAACAAAAAAATGTTCGGATTTTTAGGTGCTATTCATGTAACCCCAGGACCATTCTCTATTTTCCGAAAAAAAGTATTTGATGATCTTGGACCATATAGAAAAGCACACAACACTGAAGATCAAGAGATTGCACTCCGTATGCAAGAAGCAGGATATCGCATTGATCATTGCCCTGATGCGTATGTGTACACAGTAAGTCCAAATTCTGTAGCAAAGCTTTACCGCCAACGACTTCGATGGATATATGGTTTTATAAAAAATGCGTTTGACTATCGAAGACTTATCTTTAGAAAGAAATATGGTCCAGTGGGGACTTTTACATTACCATCTGGTGCAATCTCAATTTTGTCAGTGATTTTTTTGTCAGGAATAATCGTGTACAATTTTATTACATACCTTGTTGAGAAGATTATAGAGATACGCACTGTCGGATTCAATACATCGTGGAACGGTTTTCATTTTGATTTTTTCTATTTCAATACCAAGGCAATTATTTTTGTGACCGTGATACTCTATGGTATGGTAGTGATAGCACTGTTGCTTGGAAGACGAATGTCAGAAGGTAAGTATCGAATCTCTATGGACATGCTTTATTTTGTGTTTGTATATAGTCTCGTCGCTCCGATTTGGCTTCTCAAGGCAGTATGGAATGCGCTCTGGTCAAAAGAATCAAGTTGGACATTTGAGCGAAAAGTTGAATCAAAATCGTAATTACTAGTAGCACTAAAATTGATATGGATGGAAAACGTTACATAATTGTTTTTTTTATAACTCTCGGAATTTTTTCTGCAGCATTTTGGGTATCCAATTTTTTCTCTGATCAAAAAATTCAGCAAATCAAAACTATCCAAGACAAAATTTCGATAGACATTTTGTCATCAGAAACACAATTCTCGCTTTTGCAAGAACTTTCATGTAAAGATGTGTCTAACTCTGCGCTTTCAAAAGAACTCGGCACACTTGCAGATAAGATTGAATATTCAGAAAAAAATATTGGAAGCAGTGAGGAAATATCCGACTTAAAGAAATTTTACTCACTTCTTCAAATAAAAGATTATCTCTTGATGAAGAAGATCAGCGAGCGTTGCAAAATGGATTCTGTGTTTGTACTTTATTTTTACACAACAGAATCAAACTGTGCAGAGTGTACCAAACAGGGATATGTGCTTACTGCACTTCGAGAAAAATATCCAGAGTTTCGAGTGTACTCCTTTGATTATGCACTCGATCTTCCTGCGGTGAAAACTCTTATTTCTATCTATGATGTAGAAGATACCAAACTTCCTGCTATGGTAATAAATGGCAAGCTTGTCACAGGATTCAAGTCAGTAGAAGAAGTTGAAAAAATGCTTCCTGCACTCAAAAATCTTCTCCCAGAAGAAGGGAAGGAAACAAGCAGTGTAGCCCCTGTAAAAAAGTAGTCATAGTGCATATTTTCACCCATACAAAAAAACCTCTCAGTCTGAGAGGTTTTTTTGTATGGGTGATTGGAGTGGTTATATGATTCCGCTCGAACTTACTTTATCAAAAATAGCTGAAAA
>CAYWZM010000062.1:0-3788 GCA_964462355.1 uncultured Candidatus Saccharibacteria bacterium | reverse complement strand
CTTCGATATACAGAAGATCACTGGAAAGATGCAGCAGGCGTTGCTGGTACACAAATATGGATTAAATTGAATAGAAACATGATTTATGACGGCATGATTGTAAAGATGAAAGCGTCAGGAACTGATAAGCTTCGAGCACAAAACAATGCAATGGAAATGGCTAAATTACAAATGATTGATCCCTATACATTTTTTGTAGATATGGGACTTTCAGATCCTGAAGGAAGAACAGAAAAATTAATTCTTGCAAAAGCAGATCCAATTTCTTACCTCCAGAAAATAGTAAAAGGATTAAATACTGCAGAAGCATTAGCAGAAGCATTAGCAAAAGCACAGTTACCGCTTGGACAAAATAATCAGATTGGATTACCACAAAATCCTGTAATGCCGGGATCTGGTGGTCCTGCAACTGGTCCACAACAGCCTGGAGCACAAAATACAGCACAGGTTCCTACTGCTCCCCCTCTAAATCAACCTCAAGGCGTAATGTAGTCGGTTTGATAATATATACATATGGCAGAAGATAAAGACAAAAACAAAAAGAAAGATATTAAGGATGCTCCTAAAGATAAATTTGTGTATGCTCGTGATTCACGAAAATCACTACGTCAGATAGCAGATGATGTTCAGGAGGAAGTTAAAAAACAGAACAAAGAAGAAAAACCCACGGAAGACAATAAACCATTAGAAGAAAATTCTACAACTCCTCCAGAAAAGAAAGATGATAATAAAGAAGGCGTAGTTTCTCCTCCTGCTTCTCCCCCTGTTGATGCTGAAAAAATTAAAGAAGAAGCAATAAAAACAGCGAGAGAAGAAGCACAAAAGGCAGCAAAACAGGCATTTGAAGATGAAATGAAGAAAATTGCCGAGAATAATAAATCTCTGGAAGAAAAACAAAAAGATGCTGATGAATTAATTTCTGTATTTGAAAAAGAAGGTAGATTACCAAAGGATTATAAGGAAGTATTAAGTGAAGCTTCTCGTATTGCTCGAGTTACATTTGAACAACAGCAAAAACGTGCTCAGGAAGAAGCAAAAAAAGCGGCAGATGCAAAAAAGGCTGAAGAAGAAAAAGTAGCAGGAGAACAAAAAAAGGCCGAAGAAGAAAAAATGACTGCTATAACAAATAAAATTAATACGGATCTTAATGATTTGTATGAAGCAAAAGTATTGCCTCGTCCTCCTGAAAAATATAATGAATCAGATAAGAATCAAAAGGAGACTGATGAATTATTGAAATTTGGAATAGAGCTTAATCAGAAAAGAGTAAAGGAAGGACTTCCTCCTATAGATAGCGTTGCTAAAATTTATTACATGCATTACAAACCGTATCTTGATGCGAAGGGAAAAAAATCAGGACAACCCCCAGGAGCTGATGCTCCAGTTGCAGGCGCTACTCAAGGAAGTAAAACGGATGGAGCGAAAGATAAATATGTTTATGCCAGAGACCATAAAAAATCATTCCAGCAATTGAAGGATGAAGCAATAGAACGTGCTAGAAACAGACAGTAAAAAATACCTGTTGACTTTTTATTTTTTTAGATTAATAATATTTTTATTAAGAGTACATAGCTCGCCAAAAGCGAGCTTTTTTTTATGGAAAAAATTACTTTCTCAAAACTAAACCCCCGATACTATGACGGTATCCAGTTCGGAAATCGCGTTGATAATTTTGGCAATCGCCAGCTCTACACAAAAGTAGTTGACCAGATTTTGAATTTTCCTACATTATATTCTCGCTTGGTTTCTCAGGGAGCTAAATTTGAAGGAAAAACAGAAGATGTTACCTATGATATCTCTGCAGATACACAAGGACAATTCTTTACTTCTCTTGAAACTTTAAGTTCTTCCGCAGTTAATACAACTGTTACTGCAAGTTTTGCACACACTGCATACACCCAGCCAGTTGTTAGTATCATGCTTGAATCATTTGCAAACGTTGGATCACTGGGAATAATTAACCTTGATACCTTCAAATATGAAAAAGCAGCTGCAACTGCATTAACGACATTGGGATCAGCTATCTATGGAACAGGAACAGCAAATCAGCCATTAGGATTGACTGCTCTCATTGATGACGGAACAAACGTCGCAACAATTGGTGGATTATCCCGATCAACATATACTGCTCTTGATTCTACCTTAACTGCCTATGCAGGTGGAAAAATGACTCTTGCTACGATGGGTGTTCAATATGACTCTGCAATGGCTCCTGGAGCAGCAGAAGAAACTCCAAATGTAGGATTTACGACAGCAGCAATTTTTACGGACTACGAACAACTCTTAACCCCATTTGTTCGTCAGTCATACCGCGATGTTGGATATGACAAAATGAGAACACGCGACAAATTCGCAGCACGAAATCAGGGTGAACTCAGATCAGCTGCAGGATTCAATGCATTGTCATACCGAGATACATATATCGTTCGTGACTACTATGCAACTGCACAAATGCTCTGGTTTGCAAATGAAAAATATTACACATGGAAGGGACGAAGTGAAATCCCAGAAGAATACAAAGATGTACTTGAAAAAGTCGATTTTGGAACAGCAGAAGCATACGAAGGAACTGGTGCAATAGCTCTTGATGCACCTTCAGAATGGAATGGATGGTTTTATCAGAAGCCGTTAACAATTCCAGATCAGGCAGGAAGAATTGCACGATTCTATTGTATCGGACAGATGATACCACTCTCATTCCGAAGACATTCAAAAGGAACAGGAATCACAGGAGTATAATTTATGACTAAATTTACATTTACTAAATTACAGGCACGTTACGCAAGATTCGCACCCCCAATTTTCTTGGAAGCTCAGGATCTATACGCAACAGATACGGTTCAAAATCATCCATTGGGAACCATGGCATTTGGTTCAAATGGAAAAATTTTCCGGTATGCTCAGGCTGGAGCGTCTAATTTAGTAATTGGAAATTTGCTTCAGGCTCGTGCACAGGATACACAATTTGAAAATATGGCTGTTCTCGCTTCTGCAAGTGTCGCGGTACAAAACGGAGCACAGACTGTTTCTGTTACAAATGGATCAACCGCTGTTGCTGCAAATGATTTCGTCGGCGGATCAGTCCATGTATATACCACTCCAGATCTTGGTGGAGAATACGGCATTCTGGGTCACACCACTGATGCCTCTGGAAGCGCAACTTTAACATTGACTCTTGATCGTCCACTCACTACATCCTGGACCACATCCACAAAAGTTGTAATGAAATGGAATCCATGGTTTAAAGTTATTCAATTCCCGACAACTCAGACATCTATTCCTGTCGGTGTAGCCTTAACCGCTCTCACTGCAGGATCATATGGATGGGTACAGACACATGGAATGACAACTGTTCTTTCTGACAATTCAACATTTGCAGTAGGAACGGAAGTCGGTACATCTCTGGCAACGGCAGGAGCAGTTGGAGTTAATGTTGCAGGAACAACTCATGCAACAGTAGGATATGCTCTGGAAGCTAATGCATCAGGTCACGGTATTGCAGTATTCCTCAAGATAGACTAACCCTCTATCAGAGGACTAATAGTCTATGAAACATTTTACCTTTTCAAAAATAAACCCACGTTTTGCATATGCAGGACAATTTGCTCTGGAAAATTTACTTCCAGGACTTCGCGGTGAATCAATTGGTTCAAATTTAAGTTCCATAGATCTTTCAGGAGTTACAACTCTTACTCTTCCTTCTTTAGCTAGTTTAACTGTAACAGGAGCTTTGACAACAACGGGCGGTATAACTCCTTCCGGAACTGCTCCTACTTCATTTCATACAG
>CAYWZM010000061.1:0-3794 GCA_964462355.1 uncultured Candidatus Saccharibacteria bacterium | reverse complement strand
CTTTACTTACTGCAAGAATATCAATTGGGCCGACTTCGGTGGAGTATTGTTGTGCAATCATCTGTCCGTTTTCATCTTTGAGTAGATCATATTCCTTCCCAAGATCGGTATTACCCCAATTTTCGATCAAGAAATCCTCTAGATGTTTTTCAAGAGCAAATTCAGATTCATCAACAGCAGATTGAATTATTTCTGTTCTCATGACATTACCTGACAGTAATGCATCTATTTCTAACGACTGATGCGTAACATCTGAGATAGTCGCAATTGCACCAAGTGTATTTTTTAATGTTTCCGAACATGCATCTCTTGTAAAACTCGCAAACCATTTTACATTTCTACGGTGAGGAATTATTTCATTATCACCAGCGTAGTAATAGTCTCCGATAACTTCCCCTACTTTATAGGTTCCATCTCCCATTGGATTAATTATAATATCTCCAATCTGAATAGTTGCTCTAAAACGATAGATTGCCCCAATACCAGGCCCTGCTGATGCATTAGAAACCCCTTTATGGAACTCAAAGTAAATATCTCTTATTTTTTCTCTTAATTTTGGATCATCGATATTTAATTGTGATAAATCAGGCATTCCATAATGAACCCCAACAAAACCATTTTCTACAGCTGTAATTGCATGTGCGTTTTGTGCGCCTTGGTGAATTTTGTAATATCGCATATATAAATTTTGTTAATTTAAGAAATCAGTAAGTAATGACCAGTTATTTTTATACATATCAGCAAAAGATGCGTCTTCTTTATCGGGTTTAAAATTTCTTAAAGAAGAATCTTTTCTCTGTACCCCACTTTTACCAACACCACTTAGCCATTTTTTATGTTTCTGTTGTTGATATTTTGCAAAAACATCAGCCGGAATAATATAATACTCGGGCAGATTTTTCTTATCTTCCAAGTTAACAAAAATAAAGTAGTGGTTTTTTATTACGGTTTCTTTTTCGACTTTATCACTCAATATCCACCCCTGCTTATTTCTTTCGGATCGAGTTTTTACTTGAATATTTAAACTTACTCCCGTCTCAAAATTTGTAGCAATAACATCCACTAAAGGGGTGTTTTTTAATGTAAGCGTTGCAATAAAACCTCTTCGTGACAATTCTGCGGCCACAAAGAATTCTCCCGTTGCTCCGGTAATATTATAATCAATCTTTTTTTCCATAAAATGATTATACCAAAATAGCCCTAAAAGGGCTATTTTACTTCCTCACCTGCAAATACTTCAGCTTGTTCAAGTACTGTTTCAGTTGCTTTTTCTTGGAAATCAGGTGGATAGCCATATTGATTCAATAATCGTTTAACCATTACACGCATTCGTGCTCGTGCAGATTCTCGGACATTCCAATCAATCGTGGCATTTTCTCGTACTTTTCCTACTAATATTCGTGCAAGTTCTTTTAATTTATCATCACCCATGATTTGTTCTGCGCTTTCGTTTTGTGATAATGCATCATAGAACGCGATCTCGTCTTCAGACAATCCAAGTAATTCTCCGCGTTTATCTGCTTCCTGCACATCTTTTGCAAGTTTAATCAACTCATCAATTACCTGTGCGGCAGTTAACAGATTATTCTGATATCGTTTAATCGCAGCATGCAGCATTTCTGAAAACTTTTTAGCCTGTACAGCATTTTTCTTTCCACGTCCACGGAGCTCATCATTCAAAATTTTCTTTAGTAATTCAAGAGCGATATTCTGTCGTTTCATGGTTCGAATCTCTTCTAGAAAATCTTCAGATAGGATTGATATATCAGGTTTCTTAATTCCTGCAGCATCAAATATATCTACCACACCTTGTGACACTACTGCCCTATCTACAATCTGACGAATAGTCGTTTCAATATCAACATCACGCGCTCCGCCATCACTAGCAAGTTTTGTGATACGTGCTTTTACTGCCTGGAAAAAGGCGACCTCGTCACGAATTTCAAGTGCTTTACTATTTGGCATTGCAAGAGCAAATAATTTTGAGAGCGCAGTTACTTCTTTCAAGAATCGCTCTTTTCGTTCTTCATTTCCTAGTAAGAAATCTTCTACTTCCAAAATCGCTTCCAGTTTCCCTTTTGCGTCTTCGTTAAAATATTTTTCATACGATACACCATCTAAAATTCCTTGTACGGTTTCAAATTTTGCAATCATATGTGGTACTGTATCCACATTTTGATCCGTTACCATATCACCTTTTCCACCACTTTCTGTATAGACCGCAAGGGCTTCTTTCAGATCTGATGCAATACCAATATAATCAACAATCAACCCTCCTGGTTTGTCTTTGTATACACGGTTCACACGTGCAATTGCCTGCATTAAGTTTGCACCCTGCATTGGTTTATCAATATACATCGTATGCATGCATGGCACATCAAATCCTGTCAGCCACATATCACGCACGATAACCAATTTCAAAGGGTCTTTGGTGTCTTTGAACCGATTTGCTAAATCTTTGCGATCATCCTTGGTTGTATGATGTGGCTGATATTCCACAGGATCAGATGATGCGGCAGTCATAACAACTTTGATAACACCTTCCTTTTTACTATCACTGTGCCATTCTGGTTTAATTTTAATTATTTCATTATAGAGTTCTACTGCAATACGACGACTCATAGCAACAACCATTGCTTTACCATCAAATACAGATTGTCGTGCCTCAAAATGCTCTACCAAATCTTTTGCAATATCTGCAACACGCGCACGGTGACCTACCACGGCTTCCAATTGCGCCCATTTTGCTTTTGCTTTTTCGCTCACGGTTGATTCTTCACTTTCCAAAACCTCATCCACGGTTCTATCCAATTCTACTTTTGCACCGTCGTTAAATTCCAATTTAACCAGTCGTGATTCGTAACTAATCGGCACCGTTGCACCGTCCTCTACTGCTGCCTGAATATCGTATACATCAACATATTCACCAAACACATTTCGAGTATTTGCATCTGTCTTTTCAATTGGTGTTCCGGTAAAACCAAGGAATGATGCATTCGGTAGTGCATCACGAACGTATTTTGCAAATCCGTATTTTACAAATGCACCATCTGCATTTTCAGAAACTTTTGCAGAAAATCCATATTGAGAACGATGTGCTTCATCCGCCATCACAACAATATTTGATCGGTCAGATAATGCCTCGTATTCTGTTTCAGAATCCATCAATGAAAACTTCTGGATGGTTGTGAAAATTACCCCACCACCATTGGTTGCAAGAAGTTTTCGCAAATCTGCACGACTATCCGCCTGTACAGGATCCTGGCGAAGCAAATCTTTTGCACCAGCAAAGGTATCAAATAGCTGCTGATCCAAATCATTGCGATCCGTCAACACGACAATCGTTGGATTGTTTAATTTCTGAATAATCTTTCCAGCATAAAACACCATCGACAGCGACTTGCCGGAACCTTGGGTATGCCACACCACCCCAGCGCGCTTATCGCCCGTCGTAGCTGCAACCGTTGAATCTATCGCTTTTTGTACAGCGAAGTACTGATGATACGCGGCCGTTTTTTTGATTGTTTTCATTTCAAGCGATCCATCAGATAATGTCTTTTTCTCTACTTCAAATACGGTAAAATTTCGAATTAAATCAAGGAGGACTTCTGGTCGAAGCATCCCCAATACCAATGTTTCAATTTCTGGTATTGTGCGACTCGCATCGCGTGTACCATCAATAGATTTCCATGCCAAAAACCGATCCCATTCACTGGTAATCGTTCCTGTTCGCGCATCCAATCCGTCAGAAATAACTAGCAGTCCGTTGTATACAAACAAATCTGGAATGGCTT
>CAYWZM010000060.1:0-3916 GCA_964462355.1 uncultured Candidatus Saccharibacteria bacterium | reverse complement strand
AAGTTCAATATGTTACTGTAAATACACATGTGCCCTATATTTTATTTCACTATCCACTAACCACTTATTACTTCCCCCTATTATGAAATTACTTATTGTCGAGTCACCATCAAAAGCAAAAACAATCGAGAAATATCTCGATGGCAAATATACTGTCCGCGCATCAGTCGGGCATGTTCGTGATTTGCCAAAGTCAAACAAAAAAGCTATCGACATTCCCGCAGGTTTTGTACCGCATTACGAGATCTCAAAAGGTAAAGAAAAAGTGGTAGACGAACTCCGAACGTTAGGACACAAAGCGACTGAAATCCTTCTTGCAACTGACCCCGACCGAGAAGGAGAAGCAATCTCGTGGCACTTAGAACAACTCCTCAAAGAAGACAAGAAAATCAAATCACCTATCAAGCGTGTGACATTTAATGAAATCACAAAGGAGGCAGTAGAACACGCACTCGAAAACCCTCGCGATATAGATGACAAACTCGTCAAAGCTCAAGAAGCACGACGTGTACTCGACAGACTTGTGGGATACGATCTCTCAGGGCTTATTTGGAAAAAGGTTCGATATGGACTCTCAGCAGGACGTGTACAATCCCCTGCGCTACGAATCATCATGGAGCGCGAACGAGAAATCCGAGCGTTTATTCCAGAAAAATATTGGGTGCTTGAAGGAATGTTTCAGACTCCTAAAAAAGTCGACATTGCACTCACTGCAAGCGAAGAACCTCGCGACAAAGATTTTGTTGATGATGTAATTTCATTTGGGAAAAAACATCCATGGGAAATAGTCGAAGTAAAGACTGGTGAACAAAAGCGTTCACCTCGAGCACCATTTACCACATCCACACTTCAACAAGTCGCAAGTACACGACTCGGCTTTTCACCTTCACGTACGATGCAAGTTGCACAAAAGCTTTATGAAGCGGGACATATTACTTACATGCGTACTGACTCAACAAATCTCTCTGCTCAAGCACAAAAGCAAATACTCGCACTTGTCACAAAAAAATACGGAAAAGAATACGCTGAAGCTCACACCTACAAAACAAAATCAAAAAATGCTCAAGAAGCGCACGAAGCAATCCGACCAACTCACGTCGAAGCACTTTCACTTGGAGCAACAGACGAACAAAAGAAACTTTACAAACTCATCTGGGAACGCGCAGTCTCATCTCAAATGACTGATGCAAAACTGATGAAAACAAAAATCTCTGCTCTTCCAACAAAAGATTCACTTAAAGAGTGGAAACACAAAAATGAATACCCTGCATTTTCTACAAATGGATCACGGATGCTTTTCCCAGGATGGCTTTTGGTGGATTCTGATGCTCGAGGTGAAGATGTGGAGCTTCCAGAAATCGCCGAAGGAGATTCACTCAAAGTTCTCACACTAGGAAGTATCGAAAAAGAAACTCAACCACCAAGTCGCTACACAGAAGCAGGACTCGTGAAAGAACTTGAAGCACGAGGTATTGGCCGACCTTCTACGTACGCGTCAATCATGCGCACTATTGAAGACCGTGGGTATGTTACAAAAGAAGGACGAACCCTTTTCCCTACAGACACAGGCGATGTTGTATCAACATTTCTAGAAAATAATTTCATGGAATATATCTCAGATACATTTACCGCAGAAATGGAAGATGAGCTTGATGAAATCGCTGAAGGAAAACGTGAATACGTAAAAACTCTCAAAGACTTTTATGGACCATTTTCAAAAGATGTAAAATCAAAAGACAAGATAGACAAAATCACCAATCTTGGCGAAGCTCCAAAAGAATTCAAATGCCCAACATGTGGCAAAGACATGATTGTGAAGCTCGGCAAAAATGGAAAATTCCTCTCATGTAGCACCTACCCAGAATGTGCTGGTGCACGTACAATTGATGGAAAAATAATGGAAGGACCAAAAGAGATTGGTGAGCCTTGCCCTGAATGTGGAGAAAAACATGGAGGAAAATTGGTTATTCGAGAAGGACGATTCGGATCATTTATCTCATGCTCTCGATACCCAAAGTGTAAATTTATCAAAGAAGATGAAGAGGAACGCAAAAAGAAAATGACTGGTGTGAAGTGTCCTATGTGTAAAGATGGCGAAATGATGGAACGACGAGGACGCTTCGGCATATTCTACTCATGTTCAAATTATCCTGAATGTAAAAATGCAATCAAAGCAAAACCAACAGGAAATATTTGCGATATGTGTGGAAGTCTCATGATGGAAGGCACGAAAACGATACCCGAAAGGTGCTCAAACAAATCTTGTCCAAACCATAATCCACACAAACTCACAAAGTAACAACGAAGAAAGAACGCAAACTTCTTTGCGTTCGAAAATCGTTTTTGTGAAGCGCAGGCATATTTTTTTCAACAGAAAAAATTGCCGAGCCGGGGTCGCACAATTTTTCGAGCGACGGCGAGAAAAATATTTGTGACCTAAAACTATTCCAGAACGTTGCAGTAACACAAAGTGTCCAAATCATCGTCCAGACAAACTCAATAAAATGAAATAAAAAATGAGCACCAAATCGGTGCTCATTTTAGTTAATGTCGATTAACTAAATGCTTTTTGACTGCAATATTTAATCCTCGTCCTAAATACTCTCCTTTGTTTAAAAAATCATTATCTGGAGAGACCAGGTGGATCTGTGTGTTTACCAAGTCATATTGACGTAAATATTCAAGAAAATTATATGGGACAAAACTTTCTACCTTTAAATCCATTTTATCGATTGTATTGCCGGCAATAATGATGTGTTCAAATGAATATTTGCCAATCAATTCTTTTGCTTCACTTTCAGAAGTGGCAAACTTACATTCAAGCAATTCAAAATCGAAATCTGGTTTAAAATTATCAAGAGAATCCAGTATTCTCTGAGTGTCGTCTTAAATAACTAATATATTCATAAGGAACGTTTTTAAGGTTTCCCAAAGTCTACTTTTTTGAGCGAGTTTGTCAATCAAACACAAAAAAAAACGAAAACTTTTAGCTTTAGACATTTAGCCTTATACTGTATACATGAATATAGAAGAAATCTACACACTCATGAACGGCACACCCAAAACTGATGCCGACAAAGGACTTATTAGAAAAGCTTTTGATTTCGCACAAAAGGCACACGAGGGACAAAAGCGAGCATCTGGCGACCCGTATTTTCTACACGTATTTGAAACCGCAAAAAACCTTGCTCGTTTTGGAATGGATGCAACAACAATTTCTGCAGGACTTCTCCATGACACTATCGAGGATACAGAAGTAACAGAAGAAGACATCGAGCGTGAATTTGGCAAAGATATTCTTTTTCTTGTAAACGGTGTCACAAAGCTTGGTAAACTCAAATATCAAGGACGTGAACGACACGTAGAATCACTACGAAAATTCTTTCTCGCTGTGGCAGAAGACTTTAGAGTGTTCATTATCAAACTCGCAGACAGACTTCACAACCTTCGCACGCTCGAGTACGTCAAACCGGAAAAGCAAAAGCGAATAGCAATAGAAGCAATCGAAGTATACGCACCTCTCGCCAACAGACTTGGTATCGGAAAACTCAAAGGAGAACTCGAAGACGCCGCGTTCCCTTTTGCATATCCAAAAGAATACGCAAAAGTTCAAGAAATAATAAAGGATAAAGTTCCTCTCTATGAAGCGAGTTTGGAGAAAGTGAATACACGACTCAAAGAAGAACTAAGCAAACAAGGTATCAACGTCGTTGAACTCTCTGCTCGAATGAAGCACAAATACAGCCTATGGAAAAAACTCGAACGCTACAAAATGGACATTGATAAAATCTATGACATTGTTGCACTGCGAGTGATTGTAAAGGATGTCGAAGAGTGTTATCGAGTGCTTGGTATCGTGCACTCAGTTTGGCGACCTCTACCAAATCGAATCAAGGATTATATCGCACTACCAAAG
>CAYWZM010000059.1:0-4149 GCA_964462355.1 uncultured Candidatus Saccharibacteria bacterium | reverse complement strand
GTCGCTTCGCGACGCGCTGAATTTTGACGAAAAAGCGAATTTGGAACTAATGCTGGGGTACATGGATTCGAACCACGATTAAAGGCTTCAAAGGCCTCTGTCCTACCATTAGACGATACCCCATTACACCAGAAAACTATAGCAGATATTTGAGAATTTTTCCAGTTTAAAAAGCCCGAGGATGCGGGCTTTTATTTTTTTGTTATAATTGCGAATATGGAAAAAACACCTTCTGAGAATGATTCTGTCGTAACACTCGACGACGCAATCAGGACACTTCAAAATAAAAACCTTGAGATGTATGATGCAGTCAAAGAAACACAAAATCTGATTTATTCTCACCGTCAATCACACGGGCACACTGTTCAACCAAAATCGATAATGGAATCACGCTTCACGCCTGCCAGAGAAGCATTTGAAAAAGGAATGGCAAGCTGTGGTGTAACTGCAAATATCTCAGCAGCGATTCTTCGAGAACTCGGATTTCAAGTAAAATTGGTTCATGGTGAATCAGAAGATTCTGTTGATCATGCATGGATTGCTGTGCTCAACAAAGACACAAACGAGTATGACCAATTTGATCTGACACGAGAAGACCTAAGTATTCCAGAAACACACAAAGTAAAAGAAATGGTTGACTCTTTCGAAGATATCAGAGAACAAATTGAAGACGATCACAAAACTCTTCATCAACGAAGAAAAGAAAGAGGTTTCGAAGAATAAAAGCCCGAGGATACGGGCTTTTATTCTTCTCTGTTCGCGATTTTGAGTGCGAGGATTTCGAGTGGGAGTGTCGGAATAAATACGTCGTGAAATTCTTCATACACACGAAGCATGATGACAAGCGTTTTGGATGCGAGGATTCCCTCTGTTTCTTTTGCGATACCCTCGAGAAAAATTTTGTTGCTTTCAGAAAGAGTGCTTTCGATTTCTTTTTTCATCGACGGCGCAAAGCGAATGAGCAATCCTTGGCGAAATGTATACATCACTAGTTTCAAAAAAAGCTTCATATCCACCTGAGTTTCTTTTGCACTATGAACAGCTTTCATACATTTGTCTGTATCACGAAGTATGAGACCGTGAATGTATTCATTGACCAATGTCGACTTTGGTGCGCCAGTGACACGCTCTATTTCATCGGCAGAAATTTTTTTGTCACTTGAATAATTGAGAACTTTTTGCAAAATACCGAGTGTGTCTCGAAATGATCCATCACCAGCAATCGCAATAATTTCTGCACCCATAGAATCAAGCGTGATTCCCTCTTTGTGCGCGATAGACACCACTACGTCTTTCAAGATATGTTCTGAAGGTTTTTTGAATGTAAACACCTGACAACGTGACACGATTGTTTCGGGAAGTTTTTCGGGATCAGTTGTGGCGAGAATAAATATGACATGTGCAGGTGGCTCTTCAAGAGTTTTCAAAAATGCATTTGATGCAGCCTTTGAAAGCATGTGGACTTCGTCGAGAATGTATACTTTGTACTTTGATGAAAAAGGAAGTGTGTGTACTCCTTCGGTAAGTTCACGAATATCGTCCACGCCATTGTTTGATGCGGCATCAAGCTCGTATATATCTTCTGGAGCACATCCGAGCTCGCGAGAAAAAATTCGTGCGACAGATGTCTTGCCTGTTCCGCGAGTTCCCACAAAAAGATATGCATGCCCTACGGCGCCTTTTTTGAGTGCACCTTCGAGTACTGATACAATATGATCTTGTCCAACAACCTCGGAAAAATCTTTTGGTCTATATTTTCTATAGAGTGATACTTCTGACATGGCTATAGTATATCATAGTTATACATGATGGTTTGTGGTCTGAAAATCACGAAGAATCTTACGTACTGCATCGGCACTATCGCCTTCTTCCATGAGTTTGATGCGAAGCTCTTTTGACCCGCGAAAACCATGCACATATGCTTTGAAATGCTTTTTCATTATTGCAAAATGCTTCACATCACCAAGAAGCTTTTCAAATAGCTCACTGTGTTCTCCAAGCACGCGAAGTCTGTCAGCAACTGGAACATCCATCAAAGTGTATCGTCTGTCACCCACAATCATCTTTGCAATCTTTGTTGGAAAAAGCCACCATATGATTCTGTGCCATGGTGAAGGTTTTGAAACTACTGCCCTACTCTTGTCAAAAAGCCACGGATTGCCAAAAAGTGCTCGCCCGACCATCACACCATCACATCCAGATTCGCGCGCTTTGTGAAGTCCGTCGACAACATCTGTCACATCACCATTGCCGATAATCACCGTATCAACACCAAGCGTGTTTCGAATCTCTACCACTTCTTTGACATGTTCCCATCGCGCAGGAACTTTGGACATTTCTTTTCGCGTGCGCGCATGAAGTGTGAGCGCAGAGATCTGTTGTTTAAGTAAAAATGGAATCCATGTATTGATTTCGTTTGTGTTGTATCCGATACGTGTTTTGACTGACACGGGAATATCTTTGCCTGCAAGTGCAATACCATCTTTTGCGGCTTGAATTACTTTTTGGGCAATATCTGGAGTCTTGATCATCGCCGAACCACAACCTTGTTTTTCAATTGCACGATCGGGACATCCCATGTTGATATCGATACCGTCAAATCCGAGTTCAGCGCAGATTCGTGATGCTTCTTTCATGTTTTCGGGATTTGAAGAAAAAAGCTGTGCAACAATAGGACGCTCGACTTCGGTAAACATGAGATCTTTCATGAGTGCGTCTTTGCCACGAGACACGAGTCCATCTGCAGATACAAACTCAGTCCAGAACACATCGGGCCCACCTTGCGGTTTGCCGTGTCGAGAATATTTACAAATGATTTGCCGAAAAGCCGCATCGGTCACATCGGCCATCGGCGCGAGTGCAAAAAATGGTTTTGGTAATTGTTTCCAAAAGTTGGACATGAATATTATTGTGATACTTCTTTAAATTTAAAAAATACTTTGTTATCAAAACGAGCATCGAGATACATGAGCGATGAATACTTGTCTTTGAAATCTGTTTTGAGTGGTTCGTTTTGAAGTGCAGAAATAAGATTGTTTGCTATTGTTGCAAAATCACTATTTTTTGAAAATAAAATTTTTGGATGAGTGACACCTTCGTCCGGAGAGTGTGCGAGATGAAATTCATAATCTCCATCTTCTTTCAAATAAAGCGCTGTTGATTGGACTCCTGCATCATAGAGCACTGCACGGAGATTGACCACCTTGAGAAATGCTTGCTCATCCATGAGTGTGCTTCCAACAATGTGCTCGTCTTTAGATTGTCGGCTTCCATATATTTTCAAATACACATTGTCTGAGAAATACGGTGCACGGTCAAAGATATATCCGCGTCCGTCTGTAAAATAGCACTCCTCCTCTGTGGGTGTGTCTGTTGGTACATCTCCGCACCACAAAAATCTTCCTCCGCGTTCTTTCATTTCGACAATCAACTTCTGCCCTTCGAGACTAGTAGTGATATATTCCGCGCGAGTAAATGCATTTTCGAGCTCACTTAAAAGCTCACGACTCGGATATATCAACAAATTATTTTTTGGAATTACAAAAAGATACATGCCTGAAATAGTCTTTTCGACAACTTCGACAACATCATCTTTGTCAATCACTTTGTTTCCAACTACTTCAACAGACGATATGCGAATAGAAGGAAGACGTAAGACATACACAAGACCTCCAATCAAAAGAACAATCACAAGAAACACAAAAAACATTACACGCTTCGCTTTTTTGCGTTTCTTTTGGACGATATGAGAAGGACGAAGATCGTCCCTCATGAGTCTTCTTCCTTGCGGAGGCATATATATGAACCTGAGGGTCTAGGTTTAACAAACAACTAATAACTACACACAATAACACTCACACAAATTAGCGAATAACATCTTTTCCTCCCATATAAGGACGAAGTGCTTCTGGGATCTTGATTGTGCCATCAGCTTGTTGGAAATTTTCTACGAGTGATACAAGAATGCGAGGTGTTGGAATTGCAGTACAGTTGAGTGAGTGTGCAAACCGCATTTTGCCTTCTACATCTTTGTAGCGAATTCCACTCCGTCTGGTCTGGAAATCATGGAAATATGATGCTGATGAAATCTCACGATACTTGCCTTCTTTTGGAACCCACAATTCAATATCGTATTTTTTGACTTGTCCG
>CAYWZM010000058.1:0-4309 GCA_964462355.1 uncultured Candidatus Saccharibacteria bacterium | reverse complement strand
ACCACTAGACGATAGAGCCAATGACACTACAATATCTTATTTATCACTATTTTTCAAGAAAATATATGGATTCGTCTAAATTCATATACTACCTATCTGGTGGGACGTCGTAATAACTGAGTAGATATTTTGACAAGTCAAAAAAGGGATCAGCGAGTGTTGACGCTGCGTACTTTACCCCTTTTGGGTTGACTACATACATGAGAACCAAAAATCGTGGATTATATGCTGGATAATATCCAAACAGTGAGTGTAAATAGCGATCTGCATAGTACCCACGGCCATTTTCCATTGCAATTTGTGCGGTACCAGTTTTTGCGGCAACACTATAATGCTCATTTTTGTACTGTCCTGCACCAAGACCCTTGTCTACTACAGTCACAAGCATCTTAGTAATGTCATCAGCCGTTTGCGGTGCAATAAGCTGATTTCCAAATTCTGGAGCTATTTTTTTCTCCTCACCGTCTTTTGTTTTAATCATTGATACAACATGAGGAGTTACTGGTACTCCTTTGTTTGCAATTGATGAAAACGCACGGATCACTTCGACTGGAGTCATTGCAATACCCTGTCCGAAGGCAGCATTTGCAAATTCTATTTCTCGTGTACTCTTCAAGTTTGAGGTAATACCAGAAACTTCACCAGGTAAATCAATTCCTGTCTTTTCTCCAATTCCATACGCGAGCATATACTTTTTGAAGTTATCCTTACCCATTTGTTGCATAACAAATACCATACCAGTATTAAGTGATTGATTGAGTACATCTTGCATGGTAGCTTTGCCACGCGCTTTTTTGTCGAAATTGTGAATTGTCTCAGTATTTATAGTAATTTCACCTTTGTCTATGTATGTTGTATCAGGACGAACAGCTTTCATATCGAGTCCAGCAGCCATAACAAGTGGCTTGATAATTGATCCAAATTCATACACATTTTCGACTAAAGGATTGTTAAATGTTGAAACATGAGTAACCGAAGAAAAATCATTTAGATCAAAAGTTGGTAAATATGACATCGCATAAATTTCGCCATTTTTTGGATTCATCACAATTGCACCTGCTCCATCAGCACTATATTTGTCTATCGTCTTTGCGAGTGTAGATTCAACATACTGAGCAACAGATGGTTCAATAGAAGTTACCACATCACCTTCAGTACTCTCTTCATTGAATACTGAGTCATGTAATGTTGAAAATACTTCAGTAAAAAAATTACTGTACAAAGAATTTTTGTTGAGAGTAAGTGTGTCATTGTAAAAACGCTCAATTCCATATCTTCCAACCAAGGAGTTCCCCTTAAATGCAACGAATCCAATAGTCCGTGCTGACATTCCTCCGCCTGGATAAAATCTCCATTTGTCTTTACGAAATGCAATTCCTTCAATCTTCATATCATTCAGTGCATCATACTGCGACTGAGTGACATGCCTAACTACATCAACATAACGCCCTTTTGAATTCATTTTTTTATCAAAGGCATCTTTATCAGCATCAATAATAACCGATTGAATTGATGTAAAAAGTTGTTCAGGCGAAACAGTAATTGAATTTTTATCAACCACAAGTGTATATCCTGATACAGTAGTAGCAGCACTTACGAGTGTTGCATCTTTTTTTTGAACATAGATTGTACCTCTATCAAATTTGGTTAATTCTTCAACTGAGTAATTATTACTTACTTCTTCACTGTATTCATCACCACGAAGTACTTGCAAATAAAAAAGTCTTACCACAAGTAACCCTGTAATAAGACACAGTAGTAATGACAAGCCAGTAATACGAGAAAATGTAAAATTAGAGCTCATGTGTCAAAAATGCTGCACGAGAAACACCTGTATTCTTTTTTACATAATGAATATTTGATGCCTCACTAAACCCAGATGCACGCGCAACATCCATAGTTACATTTCCAGAGAGTGAAAGGTACTCTACTTCAAGTTCTCCAATTCTTGAAGAAATAGCATTTTTTTCCTGAGTAAATGTATTTCGCGCAACTACGTTGAAAGTAATTTTTCCAATTACATACGCGTACATACAACACAACATCACTAATGAGACAATTACCACTCTAAAAATCTTTTGATTGAGTGTTGTTCCAACAGTATTTGATTGTGAAAAATGTGTTGTGTACATGTGCTATATTTTTTCAATTACTCTTAATTTTGAACTTCGAGATCGAGGATTACTTTTGATTTCATCTTCGTTTGGAATAAGTGGTTTTTTGTTTACAAGAATGGCATGTCCCTCTTTGACTAGATGCTGGAAATAGTGTTTTGCAATTCGGTCTTCGAGACTATGAAATGTAATGACCGCTATTCTGCCATGTGGTGACAATATCTTCCATGCACCTTCAAGTCCTTCTTTGATTGCATCGAGTTCCGCATTTACTGCAATACGTATCGCCTGAAATGTTCGTGTGGCAGGATGAATCTTTCCATAAAGGTATGATTTTGGCACTGAACTCTTTATGACGTCAACAAGCTCAAATGTTGTCTTAATAGGTGTATTTTCACGCGCAGCTACAATCCCTTTTGCAATTCGATAGGCATACCTTTCTTCTCCGAATCCGCGAATAATATCAGTAAGACTTTGAAGTGACCATGTGTTGACCACATCGTATGCAGTCACATCATCTTCATTTAGATTTTTCTTCATAGTCATGAGAAGTGGCTCATCTTTTTGAAATGAGAAACCTCTTTCTGAGCTATCAATCTGAAATGAACTTACTCCAAAATCAAACAAAATTCTATCCGCTTTTGAAAAAGGAAGTTTTTCAAACAGAGCATCAATGTCTTTAAAGTTTCCGTGAATCAAATGCGGTTCACATCCTGAGCTTACAAGGCGTGGTTCCGAGCGCGTAAGTGCATCTTCATCTCTGTCGATACCAATCAAGGTTATAGTTCTTCCAAATCGAGAGCAGAGTGCTTCACTATGACCACCACCTCCGAGTGTTCCATCTACTACGACATCACCTTGTTTTACATCGAGCAAATCAATTGTCTCTTTGAGTAATACTGGAATATGCATATATTACATTGCGCCAATATGACCGAGCTTTTCAGCCAAACTGTCTGCTTCTTTGTCGACTGATTTTTTGTAATTTGCCCACACTTTGTCATTCCACACTTCAAGATGATCTTGTACACCGATTACTACTGTTTTAGAAGTGAGCTTTGCACGCTCTTTCAAAAAGTCAGGAACAAGTATGCGACCGAGAGAATCAACATCGACTTCGGTCGCTTGACCATACATAAAACGTTGAAAACTTCGATTGTCAGCTTTGAATGTAGAAAATTCAGAAAGCTTTGTTGAGACACGTTGCCATTCTTTTTCTGTAAAGATCGATATACATCCATCAAGACCTGGAGCCACCACAACTGTCTTCCCCATTTCTTTTCGAAATTTGGCCGGGAGTGACAAACGATTTTTGTCGTCCAATGTATGTGTGTACTCTCCGATAAGCATAGTGTGTTTCGTAACCTGATAAATGTTTTTTGTGAGATTTTTATATTTACCACTTTATCCCACTTGAATAAAGTATACCCCACTTTATCCCACAATCAAAACAAAAATCCCACTTTAACTGTGGAAATCTCATCAGTATTTACATATCATTTTTTTGATGTATTATGAAAGAAAACGCTCATCATGGAAATTAAACATCACAAGCCAGGATTACTTGCCTTTGATCAACAAGGTGTAAGTTTAATGACAGTACCCGCATTCACAAATGATGGACAAATTCCTCTTACTGCACAAACAAAAAGTGAAAGAATTGCACGTGAAAAAGAAATTGAGGATTTCCAAAAAAACTTCACCTATACACTAGATGAAGATGGTATACCTCGCTTTATCAATACTGTTTTTGCTGCATACTAAAATTTAAAAAGCCCGCAGATGCGGGCTTTTTTATTCTTCTATTTTTGGTCTCATTAGTGGAAAGAGTTGAGTTTCGCGAAGTGGTTTATCTACAAGAAACGCAAAGAGTCGTTCTCCGAATCCAAATCCACATGTCGGAGGCATTCCGTGTTCGAGCATTTCGACAAATTCCCATTCTGGCATCATTGCCTCTTCATCACCACGATCAATGAGTTGTTGCTGGAGTAAAAATCGCGCTTTTTGATCGATCGGGTCATTGAGCTCAGAAAATCCGTTTCCTACTTCACTTCCAGCAATCAAAGGTTGGAAGCGCTCAGTCTTACGAGGATCAGAAGTAAGTACTTTTGAAAGTGGAGATACAATCACCGGATGATGTACCAGGAATGCTGGACCTGAAATATGCTTTCGGCAATACTTCCACAACGTATCAG
>CAYWZM010000057.1:0-4320 GCA_964462355.1 uncultured Candidatus Saccharibacteria bacterium | reverse complement strand
GCGACAGCGTCTTGCGATAGCACGTGCAATCATCAATCAACCCGAAGTCATTATTGCTGACGAACCTACAGGCAATCTTGATCCTATCAATACATACGAAGTCGTTCAGATTTTGAAAAAAATCAACGATCTCGGCACTACGGTTATTTTGACTACTCACAACAGAGGAGTGATTGATTCTATTGGTAAGCGCGTTATTACCATAGAAAAAGGTCGTATTACACGAGATGACGACACAGGAAAATACGTCATTTAATCATTATTCACACCCAAAAATCTCATTATTTTTGGGTGTGATATAGTTAATAAATATGTTTTGGACAGACCTAAAAAGAATCGCACGATCAGGACTTAAAAACTTTATCCGAAACGGGACAGTTGCATGGGCATCTGTTCTTGTGATCACTATCACTCTCTCTGTGCTCACCGGGCTCCTCTTTTTCCAAGCGGTTCTCAATTATTCACTCACTCAAATTCAAGATAAGGTTGATGTGACTGTATACTTCACTACCGACGCATCAGAAGACAAGGTGCTTGAAATCAAGACATCACTCGAAGCATTACCAGAAGTTGCAGGTGTGACCTATGAATCAGCTGATGAAGCACTCGCAAAATTCAAAGAGCGTCATGCAAATGACTATCTCACGCTTCAAGCGCTCGAAGAGCTTTCAGATAATCCACTCGGTGCATCGCTCAATATCAAGGCAGAGCAAACTTCTCAATACGAAAGTATTATTCGATTTTTTGAAGACGACAGTGCACTCGGAAAGCAAAACGAAAATTTGATTGAAAAAATCAATTATAACCAAAACAAAGTTATTATCGATAGACTCACATCTATCATCGACGGTGCACGAACACTCGGATTTCTCATCACGCTCATACTCGCATTTGTGTCTGTGCTTATCACCTACAACACGGTTCGACTCGCTATATTTATTTCACGCGAAGAAATTTCTATTATGAAGCTCGTAGGTGCATCACCTCGATATATTCGTGGTCCATTTGTAATAGAAGGTGTGATTTGTGGAGTTATTGCATCACTTATTACACTCATTTTGTTTTATCCAGTGTCGCTATGGCTCGGAAATAAAATGACTACATTTTTGGGACTTAATCTTTTTGATTATTATCTATCTCATCTTGGGCAAATTCTCCTTATTATTATTTTTTCAGGTATATTCCTGGGAGCAATATCAAGTTTCTTCGCAATCAGAAAATATTTAAAGAAATAATCACTATATATCATCATGAGCACACAAAAGTCAGGACCGAAGTTTATCTTTGTAGTTGGAGGAGTAATCTCAGGAGTTGGAAAGGGAATCACTGCCTCATCGCTTGGAAAAATCCTTCAGGATCGCGGACTTACTGTCACTGCGCTTAAGATTGATCCCTACGTCAATGTCGACGCGGGGACTATGAACCCCACTGAACACGGTGAGGTTTTTGTTTTGGATGATGGTGACGAAACAGATCAAGACATGGGAAACTATGAGCGGTTTCTTGGAACTACACTCTCTCGAACCAACTACATGACGACGGGTCGAGTATATCAAGCGGTGATTGAAAAAGAACGCAATCTAGAGTATGGAGGTAAATGTGTGGAAGTAGTACCGCACGTGCCACTCGAGATAATTTCACGTATTAAAAAAGCAACAGAGGACGCTAATGCTGATGTTACAGTCATTGAAGTCGGCGGAACTGTGGGGGAATATCAGAATATTCTTTTCCTTGAAGCTGCTCGAATGATGAAAATAAAAAATCCAAAAGACGTGCTTTTTGTTATGGTGTCATATCTTCCTGTACCGTCTAAGGTGGGTGAGATGAAAACAAAACCTACACAATATGCAGTTCGAACATTGAATGCTTCAGGTATTCAGCCAGATATTATTGTGGCCCGTGCAGAAAGACCTCTTGATGATAAGAGAAAAGAAAAACTCGCATTTTCGTGCAATGTCCCACAGGCACATATTATCTCTGCGCCGGATGTCGAAAGTATTTACGATGTTCCTATAAATTTTGAAAAGGAGCACCTTTCTGATTTGATGTGTGATTTACTTTCTGTAAAATGTGGTAAGCCTAATTCTCCAAGATTTTTGGCATGGAAAAAATTTGTTTCAAATGTTCACAACTCAAAAGAAGAAGTACATATCGCTGTGATTGGAAAATATTTTGATTCAGGAGATTTTGTGCTTTCTGATGCTTACATTTCTGTTATTGAATCTGTGAAGTATTCCGCATATGCTCTCAAGAAGAAGCCAAAACTCACATGGTTTAATGCGCTTGATTTTGAAAAAGATCCAAAGAAAGTGAAAGAACTTTCAAAATATGATGGTGTACTTGTTCCCGGGGGTTTTGGTGCACGTGGCATTGAAGGAAAGCTTAATGTGATTAAATATGTGCGTGAAAATAAGATTCCGTATTTTGGACTGTGTTACGGAATGCAGCTTCTTGTTATTGAGTACGCTCGAAATGTTGCAGGCCTCAAAGGGGCACACACTCGTGAAGTTGATCCCAAGTCCCCGTATCTTGTTATAGATGTAATGCAGTCTCAAAAAGATATTATTGATGGAAAAAATAAAAAGTATGGTGGAACAATGCGACTTGGTGCATATCCATGTGTGCTAAAGAATGGTACTCATGCAAAAAGTGTGTACGGAGTAGGGAATATTAGTGAGCGTCATCGACATCGATATGAAGTTAATCAAGAGTATGTTAACATTCTCGAAGAAAAAGGTCTTGTGTTCTCAGGAACATCACCAGATAAGTCATTGATGGAGATTGCTGAACTTCCTAAGGATGTACATCCGTTTATGCTTGGAGTACAATTTCATCCAGAGTTCAAGGCACGCCCACTAGAGCCACATCCACTTTTCACCGCATTTATCAAAGCATCACTAAAAAGTAAGAATAAATAAAAAATCCCGCACCATAAAGTGGTGCGGGATTTCACAATGTGTACTCTACGTGCGGTGGTGCAAGGAGCCAATCTTTGCCGTCGCAAAGCGTTTGTCGAGGATTTCATTTGCACTGAGAAATCCAAGTGCTCCCACGTAATACATTGTGGGCAATGAAGAGAACCTATGTTCTTGTGCCTTGAGAACATCTCTTGCGACAAATGATACCACAGGGGTTGTGTGTATATAAGTTGACATATAAATATATTGTGATATAATATTTGAAACCTTAAAACACACAACATGAAAAGAATCGCGCAATGTATTACCTTCAAAGAAGGTGAAATCACTAAACATTTAGTAATGATTTCTTGCGGGGAATCGTTGAATCCAATGTCAATTCACTGTCTGAGCGAAGACTTTGGGAAAGTTGAATTTCTGGGTAACAGAATTAACTTAACAGACTCATCAAAATTCTCTAAACTCAACGATTGGGATGAATTCCGATGGGACAACCCCGAACTTCCGGTATTAGATCTTCATGGTACTGATAAAGAAAAAGCTCTTCGTACTATCGATGGACGTCAATCGCGCTGGAATAAAAGACAAATTCCGCGTTACAAAACACAATCCGTTATCGCTCTTGATGTAGCTCAAGCGTAAACATGTACAAGCCTCGTAAACTTTTTGTTTACGAGGCTTAATTATTTGACTTTATTTAAATTTATTATTATAATTTTGGCTCGTACCTTAAACAAAAGCATATGTATCTACTTGAGACAGGTGGTGGCGATGCCACACACACAAAGAACACCAAGAAAAAACCATTCGAAACACTCGATTCAGGGTTTAACCGCCAAAGACATGCGGAAAAAGTCGTGACAAGACACGGCGTAATTGTAAAAATTGAACTTGTTGCTGATATACACCAAGGGTTGGCTGAAAAAGCAAGTGTGCACAAGCCGGGTTCAGTGTGTGTTCATATCTTTAAGGATTACAATTTCAGATATTTGCACCGGACCTTCTATGGAGCTGATGCAATTATGAAGTGGGAAAAGGCTCTTAAGTCGCAAGTGCAAATTCTTCCAAGGGATTTGACTTCTAAGGAGTTTCGGCAAATGATGCACGAAGTCAAAAAATGCACCCTAACTTCAGATAACTTTTTTATGAATAGAAGAGAAGCATCGTCATCAAATGCGTAAACAACAAATGCTTTCCGAAATATGGAAAGCATTTTTTAATTTATATATTATGAATTTTAAAATTATCCTTGTCGAAGTGGTGCGTGACGAAGTGCTTCGATAATCTCGTCCTCGTTGTCGGTAATCTTGTAAATTTCCATATCTTTCGCATCGATTGTTTTATTTGCAACAAGTACGTTTTTGATAAAATCTTGGAGTGGATTCCAAAAATCACTTCCTAT
>CAYWZM010000056.1:0-4659 GCA_964462355.1 uncultured Candidatus Saccharibacteria bacterium | reverse complement strand
TTGCTCACAATGCGAAGTTTGATGTTGGAATGTTTGAAAAAGAAGGAATTACTCCAAAAAATGTTGTGTGTACACTACGTCTTGCACGTCATCTCGACAAAGAAGATAAGATTCCAAGATACAACCTACAATATCTTCGATATTATCTTGAAATTGAGATTCACGCTCAAGCTCACGATGCTCTTGGAGACGTTCTCGTACTCGAACAGCTTTTCCCTAGACTGAAGGACGCACTTAAGAAAGAACTTGGGACCGAGGATGAAAGTCAAATTTTAAATTCTATGCTAGAAATTTCATCTAGACCATCACTTCTTAGTGCGTTTACGTTTGGAAAATATTCCGGAAAAAAGGTTTCAGAAGTAGCAAAAATTGACTCTGGTTATCTTGAGTGGCTCCTAAAACAAAAAGAGCAGAACCAAGGTGATGAAGAAGATTGGATATATACACTACGATATTATTTAGGAAAATTATAATCATATGCAAATCGCGCTTATTATACTCTCAATAGTAGTACTAGGACTTGGAATCGGGCTTGTTATTATTATTTCAAAGAAGAGCAAACCTGTAACAAATGACGACAGAGCAATGCAACTCTTACTTCAACAATTCGATACTCTCACACGCACTGTTGATCAAAAACTGGGCGAATCTCATAGACAGGTCAATGAATCGATTCGTTACCAATCTGGTGAATCACAAAAAATCATTCGCGATATCACAGAGAAGCTTGTGCGTCTCGACGAAACCAATAAGCAAGTGGTGTCTTTTGCAGACCAACTAAAGAATCTCCAGGATATTCTCAAGAATCCAAAACAACGCGGAATCCTTGGTGAGTACTACTTGGAAACACTTTTAAAAAATGTTCTTCCTCCTGGGCAATTTCAAATGCAGTATGCATTTTCAAACAACGAAATTGTGGACGCAGTAGTATTTGTAAAGGACAAAATTATTCCAATCGATTCTAAATTTTCCCTCGAGAACTATAATCGTCTTTCAGAAACAACTGATCCTTCAGAAAAAGAGCGTCTCGAAAAACTTTTTGTGAACGATTTGAAAAATAGAATTGTTGAAACGTCAAAATATATTCGACCATCAGAAAACACTATGGACTTTGCCTTTATGTTCATACCCCATGAAGCAATTTACTATGATTTACTGATAGGAAAAGTCGGTGCAATCACTGAGGATACAGACAACCTTATTCAACGTGCTGCCGGCAAATACAAAGTCATAATTGTCTCACCAACATCGTTTCTTGCATACCTACAAACCGTTCTTCAAGGACTCAAAGCAATGCAGATCGAAGAATCAGCAAAAGAAATCGTGAAGCGCGTGGAAGAACTTGGAAAACATGTCAAGGCATACGAAGAGTACAATACAAAACTCGGTAATGCTCTTGGTACCACAGTAAATCAATACAACCTTGCAAACAAAGAACTCAAAAAGATTGACAAAGACGTAATGAGAATTACAGGTACTGCACCAGGACTCGAGACGCTCGTACTTGAAAAACCTCATCATGATGATGAATAAAAAAACGCTGCATCTGTTGGATGCAGCGTTTGCTAATTAGTTGTAGGAAATTAGCATTTTCTTAATTTTTACATTTGTTTTTAATCGCAATATCGCCTTGTCTTTAATTTGACGCACACGCTCACGGGTGAGATCAAAATAGTCTCCAATCTCTTCAAGTGTCTTTGGTTCTTCACCGCTGAGCCCCATGTACATTTTGATAATTTCTGACTGGCGCGGAGTCAACACACTAAGAGAATGAATTATATCCTTTCTGAGTGATTCCTTCCGTAATTCAATATCAGGCTTTAAGTCTTCCCTGGAACATTCAAGCGTGTCAAGCAGTGTTTCTCCACCTTCGCTCGATATAGTTGCATCAAGTGATTTATGATGTTTTCCATACCCTCGCGAATACACAATTGTTTCAAAGTCACAATCTTCCAAAAGCAATTGTAATTCTTCATTTGTAGGATCTCTATCGTAACATTGCTCAAACCTAGAAATTTCCTGACTGACTCTATTACTTGCGGAAATTCTATTGTATGGCAGACGGACGATTCGCGCGTTCTCTGCAAGTGCATGCAAGATTGATTGCCGAATCCACCATACTGCGTATGAAATAAACTTGAATCCGCGAGTTTCATCAAACCGCTTTGCTGCTTTGATCAGACCAATGTTTCCTTCGTTGATTAGATCAAGAAGTGAGAGACCTTGATTTTGATACTGCTTTGCTACAGATACCACAAATCGAAGATTTGCAGTGACTAATTTATCTATTGCAGCACCATTTCCCTCTCTTGCCTGGCGTGCCAAATCAATCTCTTCTTCGAGAGAAATCATTGGTATTTTTCCAATTTCACTGATATAGCGACTTAACACCGCTGAATCTCTTACTGTGTAGCTTTGTGTAATTCTTAGTTGGCGCATTTTTTGTTGTTTTGAACGTTTGAATACATAATAACACATTTTATTAATGAGTCAAATAAAAAACCCTACATTCCTGCAGGGTGTGCTCATTAAAATACTACGGTGGATCCTCCCGTTTTAGACACTTTGCTTGTTCTAAGTGCCATCATTATCGCGTCTTGAATCGCAAGTAGCGGATCAGTGTATATCTGGAAACCAGGCTTATTACCTGTGACGGTGTCGTGGTAGTACTTATACTCGCAAAACTCGTTGTCTATGTACACAGCAAGCCGAGCATTGACTCCAATTAAATATCCTAATTCAAACGAAGTATGACGAGCATACCCACGAACAGGATTCGACACGACACCATTTTCTTTCGGAATCATCACAAGAACAACTCTGCCAAGATCACGCTTTGCATGCTCGCCAATCATGTAGGTGACCCACTTATTGTATTCAAATTGATTGATATGCTTAAAGCCATCTTCAAGATATCGTGTAGTCACGAGAGTGAGGCCGTGCATATTTTTAAATTCATCTCCTTCCAGCATAGTTTGTATGTGCTTTATGGTGAATTCAAGAATATCCATACTTGATCCAAGTACTGGTCCTAGAAGAAGAATTGATGGTTCCATCAATGATTCCATACCTATCACTTCTGGATATGATACGATTCTTATTTTTTTTTCTGACATGTGATGTTCGTTTTGGTTCAGACAAATAATACAACAAAATAAAATAAAGGTCAAACGACCTTTATTTCATGAGCATTGCTACATCTCGTGCGATTTTTTGAGCTCTATATTCATCAATCATAAGCAACTTTGATAAAGCGTGTGGAGTGTACGGCAACAAATCTTGTGCAAGTATTATATTTTTCTTCGCCAACTCTTCAAGCATTGCACCTGAAATTGAAGGTAATACAGTTACTGGATAGAGCTTCTTGTAGGCGATCATGTCTTCGAGACTATTTCCTTCTGGGTAATCCCATCCTGTTAAAATAACATTTTTACAATTAGCATATTTAATAGAAGTTTCGGTGAACTTTGTATTTGTTATGAGCCACATCTTGTGTTCATGTGTGTCTTTTTCTTTTTTTGCGAGCCCTGCAGAAATATCAAGCAATCGTGCGTATGCATACATTACGGTATTTATATGAGTCCTAATTCCAACTTGGTTATGATATTTCATTTCAAGAAAATAGTGTATGCCATTTTTCATTGCCATCACATCCACTTCGTGAGTAACACACTCACCTTTCATCATTACATTTCTTTTGGTAGTAAACCCATATGCTTGAAGTATTGTTTCAACATACTGTTCAAACACAAACCCTGCAGGCCCAAGAGCTGCCACTCCTTTTCTGATACTATAACGTGCTGCAAGTTCACGATTTTCCTTTATTAGATAACTTAACGCCTCACGATAAATCTTGCTCGTTGATGCTCCAGGGTTTATGTGTTCTTCAACGCGCTTACATATAGTATCTGCAAGCTTTTTTGGAGCACCTGCACGCTCAAGAGACACACAAAGCTTCTTTTTACTAAATGATTGTTCTTCACCAGATGATTTGATAATAGGTATTGCCATGTATGAATTGTAGCATTAAATGAGATAGTTAAAAAAGTTGAAATAAGTATAAAAATAAAGTATATTTGTGACACTGCTCTCCGGATTCTGGAGATTCGCCGTAATTATAAAGCCGAGGTGCATTTGTTGCATCTCGGCTTATTTATTAAAAAGGAAGATCATCTTCAATATCAGGATGTGGAGGAAACACAATTTTCAGTTGCGTTGAGTAGTGAGTACTCAATGGTTCACTTACAATTTCTTTTGGTGTACTCTTGTGTCTCTGTGCCCATGTTACAGCTTTTACAAATGAGCAGTCATAATATTTTTTGTACAATATTAAAATATTTCCTCCCGCTCCACATCCGAAACATTTGAATATTTTCATTTTGCTTGAATATCGAAATGAAGGAGTTCTTTCATGATGCAATATACACTTCATTGTATAGTCACCATTTTTACGACGTTTTGGGAGAAATAACTTATTATGAGTTTTAGCATAGTGAAGTACAAACAAATGAAGAACATAGTCATCATCTGCAAGTATTCTTTCAATAATTACAGGTGAATATTTATGTTTTTTCATTTGCTACATTTTTGTACGCATGATAACACAGCACAGTAGTCCACGCAAAAAACCTCACAGTTGTGAGGTTTTTTGCTATGTGA
>CAYWZM010000055.1:0-4852 GCA_964462355.1 uncultured Candidatus Saccharibacteria bacterium | reverse complement strand
GGATTGGATGAGTGGTTTAAATCAACGGTTTACTAAACCGTCGTTCCTTAATTGGAACCGTGAGTTCGAATCTCACATCCTCCGCAACAAAAACAATCCGTCCTCCTATTCTCTATTGCAAAGAAGGTATATAATAGGAACATGGAACAAGAAACACATTTTAATGAACATGGAGGCGAATCTGATTCTTCACACAAACAGGAAGGTTTCGATTATCAAAGTCTTTCACCAGAAGAACAAGCACGACTTGTCACACTCACATCTGGCAAAAAAGTTATACTCGCTCACGAAGAAAATCCTTCAAAAGCATTTGATCCAGAAACTGGAGAACTTATAGATGTCTCCCTTGATGATATTATTGAGCGACGTGCATAATTATCACACTATTTTAAAAAGTATATGAACCAACAACTCGCAGGGTTTGTGGAATTTATTCGAAAACAAGGAGTGATCGGACTTGCTATTGGATTTATTCTTGGAGGTGCAGTATCAAAAACAGTGACTTCACTTGTAGACAACATTATCAATCCGCTTATTGGAGCATTACTCGGAAAAGTAAATCTTGCTGAGAAAGTACTTCAGTTAGGTAGCGCATCAATCAAGTACGGCGCATTTATTTCAAGCATTATTGATTTTGTAATTGTCGCAGCGGTTATTTATTTTGGATTCAAGGCACTCAAAATCGAACAGCTTGATCTCAAAAAAGACTAATACTCATGGAAGAAAAAATTGCACAACTTCAAGAAGAAAACGAAAAGCTCAAAAAACTGAATTCATTTAAGTCAGATGTTATTTCGATTAGTGCGCACGAGCTTCGCACATCACTCTCTGCCACAAAGTGGCTACTTAAGATGTGCCTTGATGGCGATCTCGGCCCACTGTCTGCCGATCAATCAAAACTCCTCAAAAAAGCATTTGATGGAAATGACCGGATGATTGGACTCGTGAATGAAATGCTTTCGATAAATCACACCGAAGAAGCAAGTCTTTCATACAATCCAGAACCAACTGATATTGTTTCGCTTATTGATAATATTGTGTTTGACTTTGTAGGTGAATCATACAAGCGAGGAGTTGAGCTTCTTTTTTTGAAACCAGAACATCCTGCGACCACACTTCATGTCGATCAAGGAAAAATTCGTTTTGTGATTCAAAACCTCATCGAAAATGCTATCAAATACAGTAACTCTGGAGACAAAGTAATTGTCACAATAAATGAGACATCTGAACACATGACCATTGCAGTCAAAGACACTGGAATCGGCATACCAACTGAAGACAACACAAAGATATTTGAAAAGTTTTTCCGTTCAAAGAACGCAAAAGACAAAGAAGAGATTGGTACCGGACTCGGGCTGTATACTTCGAAAACTATCGTAGAAAAACACGGTGGAACAATGACATTTGAAAGCACTCTTGGTCAAGGAACAACTTTTTTCGTGTCACTGCCCTTTGAGTCACGACTGTGATATACTATCAAACATATACAAGATTAACCCACACAAGAACACTATGAGCAAAAAAGTACTTATTGTTGAAGATGATGCATTTCTCAAAAATCTTGCATCAACAAAACTCACCAAAGAAGGCTATGAGGTTTTTTCTGCAGGAAGCGTCGAAGAACTCGATACAATCATCGAATCACACACTCCAGACATCATCCTTCTTGACCTTCTTCTTCCTGGTACTGATGGTTTTGGAATCCTCAAAAAAATTCGCGAAAACATAAAACTTACCGAAACACCTGTCATCATATTCTCAAATCTAAGTGACGAAAAAGACATCCAGCAAGCAAAAGCGCTCGGTGCGAATCATTTCATGATCAAATCAAACTTCACCCTCGATGAAATAGTAGCCAAAATCAAGGAAATTACAGAGTAACACTAGGCCTATATGCCTAGTGTTTTCGTATAAATTTGACGATGGCATATCACTACAAGAAAAGGTACAATACTATACATGAATACATTGTTTAGAATTATCCTTGTTGCTTTGGTTGTGGGAGGAATTTACTTTTTTGCATATGACAAAAATCCAATCCTCACACCATCTCCTCTGTCACAAAATGAAAGAGAAGAAGTGACACAAAACGATGACACTTCACCACTCACACCTTCTGCAGAAGGTGACGACTCAGTTATAGTCAATGAAGACCAAGGAGGTCTCGGCAAAGAAACACTTTCAAAAGACGTATCGCTTCCTTTGGAAAATGCGACATGGACTATCTCATACTCGAATGCTGGTTTTTATCCAACACGACTCACTATAAAAAAAGGAGACACAGTGCGTTTTGTAAACAACAGCGATGATGATCTATGGGTGACCTCAACTTCTGATTTGAATTCAAAAAAACTTGATTCATCTCGAGCACTTGGTTCAGGTGAAGTGTTCACGTATACATTTTCTACGCCAGGAAGCTGGAATTATTTCAATCAGGTACACACATCTTCGACAGGAACAATTGAAGTGAAATAATTTATTTGACTGTATGAATCTTCACGATCCAATTGAAAAACATTTTCGAATTGACGAACAGCAAAAGAAGGCGCTTGCACGAATCAAGCTTCATACTATTGAGGATGTACTTCGATATTTTCCTACTCGATACAGCGACCTCTCAACAATCAAAACCATACGCGATGCAGTCAAAGGAGAAACAGTGACTCTCTACGGCACAATCACTGCACCAAAAACAAAAAAATCATTTCGCACAAAAATTCCCATGGCAGAAGCGTGGATAGAAGACCTCACAGGAAAAATGAAAGTGATGTGGTTCAACCAAGCATATATTGCGAAAATGCTTCATGATGGAGACACTGTCAAAATAACAGGAAAAGTTGCAGAAGGTAGCACTGGACTCTATCTGACCAATCCAGAGTTTGAAAAGACACCTGAGCTACCAATTGATTCTCATTCATCACTTTTTGGAGACAACTCTCACTCTCATGAAATTTTTGGATACCCACTCTATCCAGAAACAAAATACGTCACCTCAAAATGGCTGTATCATGCTGTTGATAGAATTTTTAAATCAGGGATATTGGACAACCTCGAAGAATACATACCAGAATCAATTCTCAAAAAATATAAACTCCCTTCCCTTTCCACTGCATATGTATGGGTTCATACACCAAAGAAAAAAGAACACGCAGAAGTAGCACGGAAGCGATTTGCATTTGAGGAAGTATTTATAATTCAACTCAAAAAGCAACAGGACAAAAAAATATTTCGAGAAAATAATGCATTTACTGTACGTACATCACAAGAAGATACCGATGCATTTATAAAAAGATTTCCTTTTGAACCAACAAAAGGACAATTAGATTCTATCCACACTATCATCAAAGATTTAAAAAAACCGCATCCTATGGCGCGACTTCTCGAAGGAGATGTGGGTAGTGGAAAGACCGCAGTAGCGGCGGTAGTTTCGCATGCAATCATTTCAAGCAGACCTCAAAACCAAGATTTTGGTTCACTTCAAGTTGCATATATGGCGCCAACAGAAATACTTGCGACTCAACTTTTTGAAAATTTTATCACCTACTTCAAACATACTGGAATATCTATCGCACTCATGACAGGAAGCGGATGCCGAAAATTTCCCTCAAAAGTAAATCCTGATTCGTGGACATCAATTTCAAAACCACAATTACAAAAATGGATTGCAAACGGCGATATTCCGATTGTAATTGGAACACACACACTTATTCAAAAAACAATTAAATTCAAACATCTTGCGCTTGTGATCATAGACGAGCAACACAGATTTGGAACCAATCAGCGCTTCTTACTCGCCCGCGGTAAACAAAAAGAAACGCAGATGGAAATAGATAGGCACGCAGATGATTCGCGGATGAATTCTCTCGATGACGATTTATTGTATAAAGATTTATCGTATGCAATTAGAAATTGCGCATTTCATATTCACAACGAACTAGGAAATGGACACAAAGAACTCATATACCAAAACGCACTCGACATAGAATTCAAAAACAGATCAATCTCTACTGAACGTGAAGTACAAATTCCAATTATGTACAACAAAAAGAAAATTGGAATATACAAGCCAGACTTTGTTGTAGACAAAAGAATTATTGTCGAACTGAAAGCATTGCCATATATAGGAGAAAAAGAAAAGAAACAACTATGGCAATATGCAAAAAATGGCCCATACAAATTAGCATTACTTATAAACTTTGGCGCTAAAAAAGTCGAGGTAATTCGAATAATTTTTGATAAAGCAAGAAAAGATCAGCGCGCATCTGCGGAAAATCTGCGTTCATCTGCGATTATGCCGCACTTGCTCTCCATGACCGCCACCCCTATACCTCGTACACTTGCACTTACCATCTACGGAGATCTTGATGTGAGTATTATCGACCAAATGCCAAGTGGTCGTAAACCAATCATTACAGAAATTGTCACGAGTGAAGAACGTGAAAAAACATACGCGCATATCTCACAAGAAATGAAAAAAGGTAGACAGCTGTATGTGATTTGCCCACGAATCAACGACCCTGACCCCGATCAAGAAATGGCACTTCAGCTAAAGTCGGTCACAAGTGAAGCTGAACGGCTTTCAAAAGAAGTGTTTCCAAAATCACGCATTGGAATACTTCACTCAAAAATGACCAAAGAGAAAAAAGAAGAAATCATGCAGTCATTTGCGCGACATGAAATCGACATACTTGTTGCGACATCGGTTGTTGAGGTCGGAGTCAACGTACCCAACGCCACAATGATTATTATTGAGGGTGCAGAAAGATTTGGACTCGCTCAGCTTCACCAGCTTCGAGGACGAGTAATTCGAGGTACTCATCAAGCATATTGTTTCTTGTTTGCTGATGCTAGA
>CAYWZM010000054.1:0-4874 GCA_964462355.1 uncultured Candidatus Saccharibacteria bacterium | reverse complement strand
AGAGACCGCATCTAGATAATGACATGTCACCTGTCACCTATCAAACGATAGGATTGTTGCGGGTACACGAATCGAACGTGTTTCTTAAGGTTATGAGCCTTACGAGGTACCATTCCTCCAACCCGCTATATAAAAAGGACGTCTTGTGACGTCCTTTAATAATACCTTATTACACAGAAAAATTCAAGTGTTTTGTAAAAACCATTTAGCAAATTTTGATTTCAGCTCGTCACGAGTAATTTCATAATTATCGTCAATTTTAAACTTATCAAAAATCCTCCGTGCCCTACTTTGAACAATCGAAGAAATATCACCTTTCAAACACTCTCCGATAAATACACATGCCGCACAGATAATCTCACGTGAGTGTCTATCTAAAACTTTTGATGAAAATCGCTCACACTGATTTAGAATCAACACTACATGATGTTCGATTGGAGGATGCTTTTTCCATACACCCTTCTTGATATTGAGTATCAACTCAATAATATGTGCAACTTTATTTTTGACAATTACCCTTCTGCGTTTTTTGACAAAACCATAAAAGGCATTACTCACCACAATTCTCACCCGTCCAAAGAAAGAACTGCCCTTTATCATAGTATCCATTGTTGATAGAATTTTTATTCATTGTACAGTTTTTTCACACAATTTCAAGTGATGTCAAGTAAGTCTGATTGTGCTATATTAAAGTGTATGAATCATGATGAATTACACCCATTACGGCACTCACTGGCACACCTTCTCGGTGCAACAGTAGTCTCACTTTACCCAGGAAGCAAACTCACCATTGGACCATCGGTAGACAATGGATTTTATTACGACATTGACACGAGCACCAAAATCACCGAAAACGACCTCGAAAAAATCGAGGAAGAAATGCGAAAACTACTCAAGACATGGAGTACGTTTTCACACAAAGAAGTAACTGCCGAAGAAGCTCTCGAGTTTTGGAAAGATAACGAATACAAGACAGAGCTCATACATGAACTCAAAGAAAAAGGAGAACAAATTACTCTATACACTTCTGGTGATTTTACAGATCTTTGCCGTGGAGGACATGTCGAGAACATGCAGACAATCGACCCAGAATGTTTCAAACTAGATCGTGTAGCAGGTGCATACTGGCGTGGAAATGAAAAAAATAAAATGCTTACACGTATTTATGGTCTTGCATTTGAATCAAAAGCAAAACTCGATGAGTATTTAGAAATGCGAAAAGAAGCTGAAAAGCGCGACCACCGAAAACTTGGAAAGGAAATGTCGCTATTTACCTTTGATGATGATGTCGGTGGAGGTCTTCCGCTATGGATGCCACATGGAACAGTAATCATTGAAGAACTCGAAAAACTCGCCAAGGAAGCAGAGTTTACTCAAGAGTACGTCCGCGTACGAACTCCACACCTTGCAAAAGAATCAATGTATCTCACTTCAGGACATCTTCCTTACTATGAAGATTCTATGTACCCTCCAATGGAATATGAAGGAGGTAAATATTATCTCAAAGCAATGAATTGTCCTCATCATCACAAAATCTTTGGCGCTGAACAACGCAGTTACAGAGACCTTCCGCTACGACTTGCTGAATACGGAACATGTTATCGTCATGAAAAATCAGGAGAGCTTTTTGGACTCATGCGAGTACGCTCTCTTCAAATGAACGACGCGCATATTTACTGTACTGAAGAACAGTTTGCTGACGAATTCAGAAAAGTAAATGATTTATATCTTCACTACTTCAAAATATTTGGTATTGAAAAATACGTCATGCGACTTTCACTTCATGACCCAAAAAAGCTCGGTGAAAAATACGTCAACGAACCAGAACTTTGGAAGAAAACAGAAGAGATGGTGCGCAAAGTCTTGATTGAATCAAATATTCCATTCGTAGAAGTCGAAAATGAAGCAGCATTTTATGGTCCAAAGATCGACGTTCAAGTATGGAGTGCTATCGGACGCGAATTCACACTTGCTACAAACCAAGTAGACTTTGCAGTACCTGCACGCTTTGGACTCACCTACACAGACAACGAAGGAAAACAAAAGACTCCACTTTGTATTCACCGTGCGCCGCTTGGTACACATGAGCGATTTACTGGTTTCCTAATTGAACATTTCGGTGGAGAATTTCCTACATGGATCGCACCGCTTCAAGTTGCGATCGTACCAGTGAAAGACACTCATAGTGATTTTGCAAAAAAGCTCCACTCTACCCTCCATTCACACATGATCAGAAGTGAATTGTTTGCCGATGGAAATAGTCTTGGAAAAAGAATTCATGCTTCTAAAACACTCCGTCCACCATATGTACTCGTAGTTGGAGATAAAGAAATTGATGCAAACATGCTCACAATCGAAACGCGCTCTGGCGAAAAACTGTCACTCTCACAAGAAGAATTTTTGGAGAAAATAAAAGCTGAAATACACTCACGTGGATAAATCATGAATGACATCACGCACAACACACTACAAGGAATCAAACAAGAAGCACTTGTTCACTTGAGTGACTCAGAGAAACTTTTGAGTGAATACGGAAGATATGCTGAAACCCTCGAAGAAATGATCGACAAACTTTCACTTACACTTTCGGATGAAGTCATGGAATCATACGAAAAACTCAAACAAGAATTTGAACATGTTCAACAAAAGATCACACGCGAGACTGCATGGTTTGATGAACTATATTCTCTTGTGAATTCCCTACCAAGCACGAGTGAACTATCTGAAGAAGATGCTCAACAATTTATTTCAACATATAAAGCACTTCGAGATAAAAAACTATCTCAAGCCTAAACTATGAAAAAACTACAAATAAAAGTATCACAAGGAACGTATTCAATCGAAACACTCTTTCACTTTAAATGCGGATCATGTTTAAAATGGTGGTCAATCGGAGATCCAAAAAAGACTGGTTGGAATACAAAGAAAGCCCTTTTCTGTCCGCTGTGTGGACATAAGCAAAAGGTGGTAAAATCTAAGTAGAGTTATTATTAACCAATTTATTTTTATGTTTACAAACAATCTCTACAATCTCATGCTCCAAGCAGTCGAAGAACACAAGAGTCTTTGGCGAATCAAGGATGACTACATGCAAGACGCAAGTCAGTCACCAGAATCGCTCGCCTTTTGGGAAAAAGCAATCGAGGACAAAGAAAACCACATCCGAGAACTCAAAAAACTCATTAAAGAAGAAATTGAAAAATAAAAAACACGCCACTACTGGCGTGTTTTTTATTTTTCAATTATATATCAATTTCTGCAATCTTCGCGTATGACTGAATGAAGCTTTTTCGAGGACCAACCTCACTACCCATAAGTGTGTCAAAAATTTGGTTTGCACTTTCTGCATCATCAATAGTGACTTGTTTGATCACGCGCTGTTTTGGATCCATTGTTGTTTCCCAAAGTTCTTCTGGGTTCATTTCTCCGAGACCCTTATATCGCTGGATTGAAATTTTTGAATTCTTTTTTGTCTTCTCTTCTTCTTCTGATTCTTCGTTTTCTTGCTGTTGTGCACTATCTTCTTCTGCGGCATCAATCAAATCGGCGATCTCAACTTCCCCACCAATTATCTTTGCCTTTTCTTCATCAGAATATGCATACGATATTTCTTTTCCTTGTTTTATTTTATACAAAGGTGGTTGAGCAATATAAATATATCCTGCTTCGATTACTTGCTTGAAGTATCTATAGAAGAGAGTCAGAAGGAGTGTTCGAATGTGTGCACCGTCCACGTCGGCATCTGTTGCGATAATTATTTTGTGATATCGCATCTTTGAAAGATCAAAGGTATCACCAATAGATGTACCGAGTGCGATCACAAGAGATTTAACTTCTTTTGATGCGAGCATCTTGTCGAGTCGGGCACGCTCCACATTCAAAATTTTTCCCTTCAGTGGCAAGATTGCTTGAGTACGCCTGTCACGACCCTGCTTTGCAGAACCTCCCGCAGAGTCTCCCTCCACAATAAAGAGTTCTGATTCACTGGCATCTTTTGTCTGACAATCGGCGAGTTTTCCTGGCAATGTCATTCCTTCGAGGGCACCCTTTCGAAGAATTGAATCTTTTGCGGCTTTTGCTGCTTTGCGAGCGCGCAGTGCGAGAATTCCCTTGTTGATGATCGCTTTTGCTTCGTCTGGATGTTCCTCAAAGAACTCTGCGAGTGCGCTACCAAACACATTAGTCACAGCGCCTTGCGCTTCGGTTGATCCAAGCTTTGCCTTGGTCTGACCTTCAAATTGAATTTCAGGAAGTTTGACCGAGACAACTGCAGTGACACCTTCGAGCACGTCATCACCCGTGAGTGCACCGTCTGCTTCTTTGATAAGATTATTTTTCTTACCATATGTGTTTATCACACGAGTAAGCGCCATTTTGAATCCAGCAATATGAGTACCACCTTCTGGTGTATAAATATTGTTTGCAAACGGTACGATACGATCTGAAATATCATCAACATACTGAAGCGCTACTTCTACACCCACATTGTCGACTTCTTTTTCACAATAAAAAATAGTGTCTTGAATTACTTTTTGAGTCTTGTTGTAGTATCGGACAAGCGACACGAGTCCTCCTTCAAAATAAAATGTTGTTGATGGATGCTCTAGTCCAAGATCTTCGAGTCGGATTACTTCATCAAGATCAAGCTTGCCTTCATGAAGACGCGCATCGATAATAGTCACCCGTAGACCTTTTACAAGATATGCTTGTTGTCGAAGTCGATTAACAATCACATCCCAATCAAATTTGATTCCTTCTTTAAAAATTTCTACATCTGGTTCAAATGTAATGATAGTACCGTTGTATTTTGATTTTGCAACTTGTTTTACATTTGCCTTCTTTTTTCCTTGTGAATATTCTTGGACAAATTTTCC
>CAYWZM010000053.1:0-4901 GCA_964462355.1 uncultured Candidatus Saccharibacteria bacterium | reverse complement strand
TTTGAGTACCACCTCCAGCAGGATATGTTAGAGTCACAAACCCTCTCCAAGAAAAGATTGATGTTTTTCTATCATATTCAAAACAAGTAATACGTCGAGTCGTAGCAGCTGCAGCGTTGTCGGCTAAAAACACCCAGTCTTTTTTGACCTCTTTATCAATCACAAATGATGTACCACCAGAAATAGTCCCTGCAGAAGTTCCAATCGTAAGTGATGTTCCTGATGGTATAGCTGTAATGGTATACCATGTAGTAATTTGACCGCTATCAGTTGAACCAAATCCTATTCGAGCACCTATAGGAACACCGTCAGCAAGCCAGCTGGTACCAGAACCAGTAACAGTCGTTCCAGACACAGACACAGTACCAGTTGAGTATAAACCAGTTTTATTTGCCCAATCCACCACATGAGGAAAGACACCAGGAATCGCGGTACCAGTTTCGTTTGGTCGCGCTACACCAATCTTTGCGGGACCTGCAAATTTATCCGTATCACCTGCACCTGTATACTGCTGAATCAAATCACCTAATATTGTTTTAGTTGAATCATAATCACTATATCCAATAGTAGATCCAGTAAAAATATGTTCTATTGCTCTTTTTGCCATAATTTTATACTTCTAAATAATCAATATTAATTTGCACAGTAGACGTACCTGATATCACACAGTATAACACTTCATTGATTCCACCTTCTATATAATTGGGGTGATTATTTGCACCATACAACCCACCTGTCTTCGGAGAAACGTATTTTTCGTGATCGCTTCCACCTGCAGTAAAACGAAACGAGACAGATGTAGCATCTGCAGTCAGTGAAAAGCGTGATGCATACACACGAATTTTTTTTCCAGACGCAGGTGTATGTACCACACCGGACGATGATAAACTGATTGAAAGCTTACTTACCCCCTGACCAGAAAGTAGAGCACTCACAGTTTCTTCTGTCGCAGGGTTGATTCGATTGTTTGTTGAATCCTTTATACCAACCACATTTGATGTTGGAGTACTACCTGCAACATATGCTTTAGCATTTTTAGGAAAAACTGACGATGCAATAAGTCCAAGTCCTGTGATTCCTGCGACTTTTAAAAACAACCTTTTGTTTTCATCTAGATCTGAATTTAAACTATCTTTTTTGGATCTTTTAGGAGTAGTTGTTATTAGTTTTTTTTCATCAACAGAAACAACCTCAACATTTTTTAGAGAATTTGAGGAAACTAATTTAAATGAATAACGTGAATCAAGAAATCGCATGATCTATACCTTATATTCTACTATATCAATAGTTATATACAAATAAAAAAACCCGAAGTTCGGGTTTTTTTATTTAGCCATCAATTTTTGGAGCTCGGATTGATACTTTTGCATCACCATCATGGTTGCATTTGTTTGTGGCATTCCACCTTTTATTTTTTCCTGAATTTCTTTACCAATTTTTTCAAATAATTCTGGGTTCTCAGTTACAAGAGTAATAATGCGTTCTTGTTCCGCTTCTGGCACTCCTTTGAGTTGCCGTTTGAGCATTTGCTTCATTAAAAAATTCTTAAACATAGACGTATTGTATATGAAAGTGTATGTTTTTCAAAACTTGACTCAGTGGTATTTTAGGATATAATCACATATCAAAAAAGAACCTCTCACAATATGAAAAAAATACTGCTACTTCTTGCACTCACGTGTTCCGTAGAAACCAGCTTCGCACAAGAAAAACCCGTCGGACTCGCATATATTGACTCAATCAACAACATTATAGAGTCGACAGCATTTGAGCTTTCACTTTCTGAATGCCTGCCCGAAAATGAATCAGCGGAAATCGAAATCACGACAATCGGAAGTACTCTCTTTTGTGTTGTCCGATGCAGTTCAGGTGACAAACTTTTTGAATTCGAATACGAAAGCATGTCGTGGATATCGATACCTTTACTTGTCACTCAAGAACATGATATCAAAACAACACGCACAATTCGTTCGATAGTCGCAAGAAATGGAGCAATATATGTCACACTACACTGGCAAGGTTCAGAGATAGTCGGCAATGACGACGAACGCCCGTATGTGTACGAAGACCTCACTGTTCCATTGTCATATTTACAACAATTGGCAAGAAAATGAAAAACGGAAAGCGCCCGAGAATACGGGCGCTTTTTTTATTCTGAGTCAAGTTCTTCCTTGAAGTCTTCCATAGCACAACCACCTTCTTCTTTGCACAACTTACCGCAATTGACACATCCAGTCACAATTCCAGGATGTGTGTTGTCTGTGCATTCACATTCAATAAGTGGTTTATCGTGTCGCGCACAAGTTTGTGTCATGCACACACCTGGTTCTGGTGCAACGCCGTTACATCCACCACTACATACATAATGAGACATATAATTTAGCTATCAATTCTTTTATGCGAATTAATTTAATTACACTGATAAAACTGACCTATTCAATTAGTATATCAAACGATAGCCTAATTGGGACTATTGTTTTCGAATACGATATTTCCATCCTTCCACAAACAAACTGAAGAATTTGAGTGGTGCAACAATCCCCGCAAAATAAATAAAGTCAATCGTGTGACGGATAAGATAACCGAGTTTGCCGTATATTCGGATAGGTCCATACACAAACACGCCCCAATTATTTCCTACAGGAATTGAGAACGCAACTTTTTTAGGTATATATGTTGATCGTTTAGATTTTCCATAGATTTGCCCTAAAATTTGATTCGCAACAAACGCACCATCATACATAGCAGTCTGCGCAAGTCCGGCATATTGTGTATTCGCGGCATCTCCAACAACATATATATTCTGATATCCATGAGCTTGCAAATACTCATCAACAACTACTTTTTTATTTTGTGCAAATTCAAGCCCTTGTATTTGTGAATAAAGTCGATTGAGACGAGTTCCTGCAGTCCATATCACAGTCTTTGCCTTGAGTGACATATCTTTCATAAACACTTGCTCAACCTCTTCTCGTTCGAGTCGTCTGTTGAGAAAAATGTTTACACCGAGCTTTCGAAGTTGAGCGAGAATTTTTTCTGATACATCAGGCGGAAGCTGTGGCACAACACGAGGATTTGATTCTATAAGATCAACTGTAATAAATGATGGATCTATTTCAGTAAGTCGTGCAATTTTTCTCAAAAATATAGCGAGATCATCTGCCACTTCCACCCCAGACGGACCACCCCCCACAACCACCACGTGAAAGTGTGACACAAGTTCGTTTTGCGATGGATGTTCGTGTGTTTTAAAAAGTTCAACGATATGCTGTTTCAAACGATTTGCTTCTTTTATTGATTTGAATCCAAAAGACATCGTATCCAATCCTGGAACATCAAAGTATGTCGTCTCACTTCCAAGAGCGAGTACAAGATAATCGCCAACATACTCACCTGTCTCCTGGCATACTACTTTTTTGTGTTCAAGATCGACAGATGTAACTGTATCAATAAGTATCTCAACGTTTGAAGGAAGCATTTCGTCTAGTGGAATCGCAACTTCAATTGGTGATGATCCTGTGACTACTCTGTACAATCCAGGGTAATATTCAAAATATGATTTGTTTGAGATGAGAGTTACTTGGACAGTAGATGGGCACCGAAACGCAATTTTTCGTGCAGTTTCAATACCTGCAAAACCTCCTCCAACTACAATTACACGAGTAAGTGGTATCTTTTGTGTCATAATAAAAAGAGTATATCATGACTTATTCAACAAAAGTAAACTCATCTGCATCATATTCACTTTTGTCGCCATCTTCATTGTGTGTGTCCTTTTTCCTAATTTTCCTGACTACAACCACCCCAGTTATAAGCACACCAACAAAAAGAAAATAATAAATAGTATTTTTAAATGAAAATATAGTGGTATCACTTTCACCAATCGACTCCACAACTGTTGCTTGAAGAACGTTTTCAGGTACGGATGTTTCGATTGGATCTACTGGGCCAGTGTGTACTTTTTCAACAGACTCACTTAAAACAACATTCTGTTGAATACTTTCAGAACTACTCATTTTTGCAAATTTTGCCACTGGTGTTTTTAGAGGAGCAAAACTCATAGTTGAAGCAATTGCTCCACTTGGGTGAACAAGTGCAACTTGACTTGAAGGAACGAAACCAAGCACACTTGGGCGTATGATTATTTTTTTACCTTTAAGTACAATAGAATTTTTTGGAAGAATGTATGATGAGGCACCTGATGAAATTTTCCACGATGACATATCGATATCATTGCCTGTGGTATTCGAAATTTCAATTTTCGGATCAGTCAATGTACCCACCGAAGAAATAACAACACTTGCTTCGGATACATTCACAATCTTTTTTATCACAACATCAGGAGTATAAGATCCTTTTGATTTGTAGTATTCAAAATACACTACATATTCTCCGGGATCACTATAAGTATGAAAAAATGGAATTCCATTATAAGACTCAAACAATGTACCGTCTCCAAAATTCCACACATATCTTCCAGGAAGAACAACTTTTCTTTCTGGATTTACTATGAGCGTAGAAAACTGAACTGGAACACCAGAAGTAATCGGATCTCCAATCATAATTGTTCCTGCAAACCTTGGAATCGATTCTTCTTTAATTTCAACTTCCTTAGTGAGAGTAACCACTTCTTCCTCTTCCTCGGTTGTGGATGATGAAGAAGATTTGGTATTTTCACTTCCTGGTGTGGGAGTACCTGGAAACAATGCACTACCAAATGACCCTAAAGAATTTCCATCACCTGCTCCACCTTGCGAGCTTGTATATGTCACCGAATCAACAACATCATTATTTCCATCGACAAGTGAAATAGAGTCACCGTCATTTGTGAGCGACATAACCGTATCGATAAGTATTCCTGAATACGAAGAATGCTCACTCTTAAATACTGATGCATTTGC
>CAYWZM010000052.1:0-4905 GCA_964462355.1 uncultured Candidatus Saccharibacteria bacterium | reverse complement strand
ACACAAACGAAGTACAGTACAGACTTGCAACTCTTCTCGCAGAAAAATACAAACATATTTGCGTAGTCGGAGATGGTGATCAGAATATTTATGGATGGCGTGGTGCAAATGTAAAAAACATCCTGAATTTTGAAAAAGATTATCCTGATGCAAAAAGCGTACTCCTAGAAGAAAATTATCGTTCAACACGGACCATCCTTGATGCTGCAAATGAAATAATAAAGAAGAATAAAATTCGTAAAGATAAAAATCTTTTCACGCAACAAGGAGAAGGGGAGAAGATTAGTTTGTTTGAAGGATTTGATGAGAACGAAGAGGCACGATTTGTCGCAGAAAAAATATATGAGATTTTGGAATCGGACGCAGACCCAAAAGAAGTGGCGATATTGTATCGCGCAAACTTCCAATCACGTGTTCTCGAAGAAGCACTACTTATGAAAGGTATTCCTTATCAAGTACTTGGAGTAAAATTTTTTGAACGAAAAGAAATCAAAGATGTAATCTCATACCTGCGTGCATCACTCAACCAAGAATCATCATCTGATATCAAACGTATCATCAACTTCCCAGCACGAGGAATCGGAAAGGTTACACTTGAAAAACTTTTTAAAGGAGAACGTGCAAATCTTCCTCAAGCAATGCAGATTAAAATAAATAATTTCTATCTCGCACTTGATCGCATCAACACATTCGCACAATCCCACTCACCAAGCGAGACAATCAAGTTTCTTATTGAAACAACCGGAATCAAAAGAGAGCTTGAAGGTGGTATTGAGGAAGACCTTGAGCGACTAGAAAACATAAAAGAACTTGCCACACTCGCAACAAAATATGACACACTTCCTGCATTAGAAGGAATCGAGAAACTCATCGAAGACGCCGCACTTGCATCCGATCAAGACACAATCGACCAAGCAAAAGATCAAAAAGATTCTGTGCGGATGATGACAGTGCATGCATCAAAAGGTCTTGAGTTTGAGCATGTGTTTATCACTGGTCTTGAGCACAATCTTTTTCCTCACAGAAAAGAAGGTGTTGCACAAACAGAAGATCAAAAAGAAGAAGAGCGAAGACTCTTTTATGTGGCACTCACTCGAGCAAAGAAAAAACTATTTCTTTCATATGCAGCAATTCGAACAGTGTTTGGAATGAGAGAAATTACTGCTCCATCAGAATTTGTGTATGATATACCAGAAGAATTAGTAGAACGTGAATGGGGGAAAAATATCAAAACGATTTATATTTAAAAAACGGACTAAGTCCGTTTTTTAAATTGTGGTATAGTTTCTGCATGTTTTACCACAAAGCAAAAAAGTCTCTCGGACAGAACTTCCTAAAATCAAAGTCTGCACTCTCGCTGATTGTAGACACTGCAAATCCAGAAGGCGACGAAATCATACTTGAAATCGGCCCAGGAAAAGGTGCACTCACAGAAAAGCTTCTCGCATTTTCCGGGAAAGTTATTGCTGTCGAAAAAGACGATGCACTTTTTGAGTTTCTCTCTGAAAAATTCAATCACGAAATCAAAGAAAAAAAGCTTGATCTCATTCACGGTGATATTCTTGATTTTGATTCTTCTATATTTAGTTTTTATAAAAATCATGACTATAAAATAGTTGCAAACATTCCTTACAACATTACCGGGCAGATTATCCGCAAATTTCTCACTGGGACACCTAAACCATCAGGCATGGTTCTCTTGGTTCAAAAAGAAGTTGCAGACAGAATTGTTGCTCGCGACAAAAAAGAAAGTCTTCTTTCGCTTTCGGTCAAACTCTATGGAACACCAAAATATATAAAAAAAGTTCCCGCTCGAGACTTCAGCCCTGCGCCAAAGGTAGACTCTGCAATACTTCACATACAACACATTCATACACCAGACCTCACACAAGAAGAAGAAGTGTTATTTTTCAATGTTCTCCATGCGGGTTTTTCACATAAACGAAAAATGCTTGTCGGAAATTTATCCGAACATTACCCAAAAGAACAGCTAGTGTCTTTTTTTTCAGACCATTCACTCAATGAAAAAGTTCGCGCGGAAGATCTTACACTCTCAGATTGGATTGCTCTCACAAAACATCTTTCTCAAAAATAGAAAGTCCTTGTATACTATAATAGTATGAAAAAAATACTTATAGCTACACTCGTCATTGTTTTCGGTTTTTCAACTCTTTTTCGCACCGCACACGCAATCTTTATGCCATTTGGTGGCAAAGTGACTTCACCTTACACTGCAGGAGTGGTGTGTCCAGGAACAGGACCAGCAACAATTTCTCCTTATTCATTTTCACCCGCAACCCCATATTACGTTGCACCAGGTGTGCTTTCTGGGTACGGTGCGCTACCGCCCAGCGCCTATATACTCGGACTCTATAACCCAATCTTGACACCTCTCTGTGAGACCACATCAACGCCACCTGTTCCATATCTTGTATTTCCCATAATAATGTACTCAGTGAGCACACCTACTCTATAACCTCATGAATATTTCACACTATCTCCCAAGTAAAAAATTTGCAAAAATCCTTATATCAGTTTTGGTTATAGGTGCTGTCATCTTTTTTGTTACAAAAGCAAACACATCGCATTCACTTAAGTCTTCAAAAAACACCATATCTCTCACACCACAGGAAATAATCGAAGGGGATCGAGACGGAGATGGAGTTAGAGACTGGGAAGAATCCCTCTGGGGAACAAATCCCGATGCAAAAGACACAGACGAAGACGGAGTGGGTGATCTTGAAGAAATAGAAGCACGAAGAAAAGAAATTGCTTCAAAACAAGGCATTCAACTCGATGAAAATTCAGAAAACTTGAACGAAACAGATATTTTCAGTAGAGATATTTTTGCAAGCATTATTTCCTTGAAAGAAAAAGGGATGCTTACACAAGACGCGGTCAAACAACTTGCTGAGGCAGCAGGAAAATCATTTACAGGAAAGGTTGAAATAGAAGACAAAACTACATCTGATTCTCTCAAGTCGCTCTCAGACACACCAGAAAACAGGAAGGCATATATTAAACAAATTGATGTACTTCTAGCTGAATATTGGAAAAAGGGTATCAATCAAGAGTTTCAGGTTTTTGGAACATATTCTGATACAGAAAACCCAGCTACACTTTCCGAACTCTCTCAAATTGCAACAATATACGAAGATCTCTCAAACGCACTCATTAAAATACCGGTTCCAACATCTCTGAAGGTATCACACCGAGATCTTGTAAATATCACATACAAAATGAGCGTTGCATTAAAAAACGTATCTCAGGCAGAAACAAATGAAATCATGAGTGCAGTGGGCATAACCCAGTACAAAGACCAGACAATAGAGTTTAGTCGAATAATCAATGTTTACACAGTTTTAGTGAACCAATATGGTACACTTTAGAGATACTCATGAAAAATAAAAACTTTTTTCATACAATCATATCAATTATTTTACTCATAGGAATTCTTAGTTTTCCTTTTTCTCCTTTACTTGCCCCCAAAAAAGCTGATGCGGCATTTTTGGATGGCAAAAAATTTCTTCCAGGAGTAGCAAAGGGGGCACTGACTGGAGCAGTGGCGTGCCTTGCCCAAGTTGGAGCAGTGTGGCTTGTAGGAAAAGGCGTAACACAAGGCGAGCGGGTTGAGTCTGTACCCACAGCATCAGGTTCGGGAAACTCTCAATACGCTTCAAGCTCAGGTAAGGAATTCTGCCTTGATGCAATTGCTACAAATCTTGCCAAAGCTACACTTGAAAAATTCACTAAGGCAACTGTAGCATGGATAAACAGTGGGTTTGAAGGAGATCCTTTGTATGTTCGAGACCCTGCATCATTTTTCAAAGGTATTGCAAATGAACAACTTGGAACAATTACTTTGTCAATACAAAGTTCAGGTGCTCCTTTTGCAAGAACACTTGCTCAGTCACTCATTCTTTCAAATCTAAATAATTTCCAAAATTCAATGAAATACAATATTGATAGCTATATGGGTAGCACCCGAGCAGATCAATATAGATTAGATTTTCAAGCAGGAGGGTGGGATGCATGGTTGCTTCAAACACAGTTTCCTCAAAACAACCCCGTAGGTGCGTCTATTAATCTCGCAAACGAAGCAACAAAACAACTCGCGGGCACAGCTAAATCTGTGGGAGAAATTGCCCAAGACGAAATAAACCAGGGTATGGGATTTATTGGACTAAAAGAATGTGTTAACCCTGTAGATTGGGAACGAGGTACTGGATTTGTTGAATACGTAGACCCGTTCGATGGAATGAGTCCAGAAGAATTCGCAGCACTCACACCAGAAGAGAAAGCTCAAATTGAAAAAGATGCTTCAGATTCTTACCTTGAGCAAAAATCCGAGTATGATAAAAAGCACACATGTAAACGCTGGGAAACACGAACACCAGGTAAAGCCATTGCAGACCAACTCCAAACAGCCATGGGAAGCTCATTCAGACAATCTGAGCTCGCAGATGAGCTCAATGAATCGATTGCCGTTATCTTTGATTCTCTTGTAAGCCATTTCTTAACCGAAGGACTCAATGCACTTGGTGACACAGACCAATCTGGTACAAATTATGCACAAGCAGGTTTTGGGGGGTATGGCACAAACACTTCGGGTGGAGGTACTTATGGTAATGGTTCATGGATAAGCCAAACAAGTACTTCAAGTATTTACAGTATTTGGACTGACATAGACAAACTTCTTGGATGGCAAAATGACTACCTTGTTGTACTTGCTCAAAAGAGAGACAAGATAGCAAATGGAATTCTTCCAAAAGTATACGAACTCGACTTCTGCACACCTGGACCACGACCAAACTGGGAAGAAAAAGCACGGGAACAAGTAACCGCACTTTCTCCTTCAATGAAAGATTACCTTGGTGCACAAATTGGACTTCAGGTCTATGCAGG
>CAYWZM010000051.1:0-4992 GCA_964462355.1 uncultured Candidatus Saccharibacteria bacterium | reverse complement strand
CTGATGGTGTGATGGTGGCCCGAGGAGATTTGGCGATTGAAATCGGCGCAGAGCATGTGCCTGTTGTTCAGAAAAGAATTAGAAAAAAATGTAATGAATTAGGCGTTCCTGTTATTGTGGCAACACAAATGCTCGAGTCAATGATTCATTCACCAGTGCCTACACGTGCTGAAGTCTCAGATATTGCAAATTCTATTTTTGACGGGACAGATGCAATCATGCTTTCCGAAGAAACAACGCTTGGAAAATTTCCAATTGAAGCTGTGAGTGTCATGACACATGTTGCTCAAGAGGTTGAAGAGTCTATGTACGCAAATGGTTTTTTTAGGTCAAAAGAAGCACTTGATGATTCTGCGGCAGACGCTGTGAGTCATTCGGTAGTGTGCACTGCTCGAGATTTGCACGCGAAGGCGATTGTGGCACTTACTCAAGGAGGTGGAACGGCACGACTTATTACCCGACATAAGAGTCCGCATTTTGTACTAGCGTGTTCTCCAAATGAGCGTGTGCTCAATAAGCTCATGTTGTCATTTGGGTGCGTACCAGTCCTTTTGCCTCAATTAAAAGATCTCGAATCAGCACTTGTGGTGGTGAAAAAAGAAGTTAAACACATGATGCATTTGAAAAATGGTGATACTATCATCGTGTCAGCAGGTGTTCCATTTGGAAAGCCAGGTTCGACAAATATGATGATTGTTGAGACTATATAGCTCGTACAACTTATGCGAATACGTGCAAAAGTCACCCCAAATGCCAAAGAAGAATCTCTGTACGAAAAAAGTACAGGGGTTTTCCTTATTTCTGTGCGCGAAGATAGGGAAAATGGTATGGCAAATGACAGGGTCAGAGAGCTCATAGCAGAGCACCATGGCGTACCGTATAAGGCCGTAAGAATTGCCCAAGGAGCGACATCTTCATCTAAAATTATTGAGATTTTGGGTATGGAGTGATGGTGGTATACTAAGAGTATTACTAGTAGTTAGCTAAACACCATGATTCACACTCAAATCAAAACGACAAATATGGATCTCACGGATGCGCTTCGTGACTATGTCTCAAAGCGCATTGCATCGCTTGAAAAGTTTTCAAAAGGGGACAGCAATGCGTATGTAGAAGTAGGAAAAACAACAAATCATCACAAATCAGGAGATGTATATAAGGCAGAAATAAATTTGACTCTTGATGGTAAAACATACAGAGCCGAATCTGAAACAAGTGATTTATATGCAGCTATTGATGAAGCACGAGAAGATTTGTTTGAAACAATTACTTCAGAAAAAGATCGCAATCAAACTCTCTGGAAGCGTGGTGCGCGAAGTGTGAAAAAAATGCTGAAAGGATTGTCAAAGAGAAATCCATTCACGTCAAAATACTAGAAAAAAATCCCGCGTGATGCGGGATTTTTTGATTAACGCTGTCGGTATCCGACAACTATCGAGTACCATTCTTTCATATCAACAACTTTATTTTGTGCACATAATTCCATTTCTGCGAGAAATCGTGTGTATACATCCTCTTGTTTTTCTTGAGGGATACAATTCCATAAACTTATTGATGTTGCATAACGTGCAAGTTGTTCTGGTGTTGTTTTTGATTTGACTTCTTTTTCTGGTAAGGAAATTATCCGGACAAACTTATTATCGCTTAAAATTTGGGATGGATAATATTCTTTTTTGATGTTTGGTAGTGCATCTATTGAATACCCTAATGATTCTGAAACATATTCTCTGATTCTTTCCTTAAAACCACTTGGGCTTATGATATCTCTGTTTAGAATCACAAAAGGGAATTTCTCGGACTTTCCTTCTTTGAATGAACCACGGAGCAGAAAGTATGTTCTCTTAATTGCATCCTCATCTTTTGATATCCAGTGAAATGCGCTTGCACACAAAATCATATCGAAGTTTCGTCCTATGTTCAGATTCTCATCAATATTCGAAGTCATAAAGACAATACGACTTGTGTCTTTGTTGTTTTGCATTGCTTTGTGAATCATTCGGGGATCAACATCAATGCCGATAATCTTATAGGTTGAACCAGTCGGTAAGTGTACTGCTGCCGCTTGTGCGAGTGCAAATGTAGAGTGTCCAGTTCCGCATCCTATGTCAAGAAAGCGAAATTCTCTTTGCCCTTCTTCTGGACTGAAATACATTTGAGAAAAAATATCTCTGAAGATAGACGTGTCATAAGGATATCTGTGCTGGTCGTAGATTTCGGCGATAGCGCCAAAGTCTCCATACGGTCTATAGAAGCCTTTCATTGTTATGAGGTTTTAGAATGTTTGTTTGAGAAGAGTATAGTATTTTTGGTACTCTGTGGCAAACATTAAAATCTCGGCATGATTTTGCCGAGATTTTAAATTTTTGAGTAGTCAATTTCTTTTTTCCCTTCAGGAATCACTCGTAGAATTGTGAATCGGTTATCTTGCCATGTTGCATCGGTTATTTTGTAGCGAACTCTTTTGCCATCTTTTTCTCTAAAGAAATAAAGTCCCGGCCATCCATACAATGCGCGCCACTTGTTCCATACAGATAGCGAGGTATCATGTTCGTCTATTCGTCCATTTTCTTTTGAAAATTTTTCACAATACGTTGCGTGTTCGTGATGTTGAGCGACAGCTGTGAGACTTCCTTTGAGATACTCAGGGATATAATCTCGTACAAGTAGTGCACCTGCTTTGGAAAGTTCAGTATAAAGTTCGTTCTTTGTTGTTGAGTCTGTGACTTCAAAATCAGCTTGTCCAAGTAGTGGACCGTGATCCATTTCTTCGTCAAGTATCATCAGTGAGACACCTGTGATTCTCTCACCATGAAGAAGCGCACTCTCAATTGGTGATGGTCCTCGATAAAGTGGAAGAAGTGAAGGATGGATATTTACTACGCGTCTTCCAGGAAGCGACAAAAGCCAACTCGGGAGTATTTTTCCGTATGCAACAACAAGATACCAGTCAGCATTTATTTTTTCTAAATCCTCTTTGATGTCTTTGAGTTTTTCAGGCTGGAGATAGGGAATGCGGTTGTGCATTGCCCATTTTTTGACTGCTGGTGGTGTGAGTTCGAGTCCGCGACCCTGCGCCTTGTCTGGCTGTGTGACAATAAGTGCTGGCACAATATCAAAAGACTTCAACTGCTCAAGTACATCTGCAGCGATTTCTGGAGTACCAAAAAAAACAAATTTTTTATAAGGATTATTTACCATCTTTTTCTGGAGGAAGGTCGTGTACGTTGCGAGCTTTGTCAATAAAAAGAATTCCGTCTAAGTGGTCAATCTCATGCTGGAAAATGTGTGCGAGTAGTCCTCCTGCGCCACGACTATATTCTTCGCCGTGCTCATCGAAATATTCAACAGTAACATTGGTATGGCGTTTTACTTCACCATAGAGCCATCTGACCGAAAGACATCCTTCACCTTGTTTCCATTCAGTTTTCTTTGAAAACTTAACGATTTTTGGGTTGATAAATACAAGGTCATCTTTTGATGTGAGTGCGACACCGTCTTTTTTGGGAGCAAATATTCTGTGAGATACAACAAAAATCCGCAAAGAAACTCCGATTTGAGGAGCAGCGATTGCAACACCGTCATCTTGAGAAAGAAGTGATTCTTTCATGTCGGCAATAATCTTCTGTATTTTTGGGCTTGTGATTTCCTCGACAGGTACTTCTTTGGCGACTTGTCGGAGTACTTTGTTGTCTTGTTGTACAATATCTTTCATTGTGTTCCTAAGTATATGCTTTTTTTGACTATTTTTGAAGCCCCAACATAAAAACCCTATTGTGTAGGGTTTTTGTAGGATTTATTTTAATGATTTGAGATATTCAAGAAGTTTCTTGAGTGGAACTGTTTCTTGGCTACGATTGCTCATATCACGCACAATTACGGTACCTTCGACTGCTTCTTTTTGACCGAAAATAATTGTGTAAGGGATATTCATCTTCTCGGCAATACCAAGCTGTGCACCAAGGCTGTCTTTTGAGAGTGATTGCGCGATAGGTATATGTGCTTTTCGAAGAATTTCTATCACATTCAATGATTTGAGCTTCGCTTCAAAACCAAGTTGAATGAAATAAATTTTTGGTTTCTTGAGTATTCGTGGACAAAGTTTTTTGTACCATGAAGATTGTACTACTCGGTCTACGCCGATACCTGCACCCATTCCTGCAATATCTTTCTTTGCTCCAAGATTCTTTGCGAGATAATCATAGCGTCCGCCACCAGCGATTGTGAGAGGTTCTCCGTCCTCACCAGCATTTTCTGCGATGATTTCGAATACTGTTCGAGAATAATACGAGAGTCCGCGTACGAGATTCTTGTTCATGCGATAGGTGATACCCATTTCTTCAAGATATTCGAGAACTTCTTTGAAATGTTTTTTGTCTTCACTGTTGAGATATCCGATTGCGTCAGGTGCGTGTTCGTTGACTGCGATTGTTTTTGGTTCTTTAGAGTCAAGGATACGAAGTGGGTTTGTTTTGAGCCGTTCGCGATCAATCGGTGCAAGCATTGCAGAATGCTTTTTGTAATAATTCGTAAGTTCTTTTGTGTAATGTGCGCGCGAGTCTTTGTTTCCGATTGAGTTGATGTCGACAACAAGATTTGTCGCACCAGCTTCTTCGAGAATCGAGACAACAGTTTTAATCACGAGTGCGTCTACGATACTTTTTTCATTACCGATTACTTCAAGTCCAAATTGTCTAAGTTCTCGATATCGTCCACGTTGAGGTTTGTCGTGTCTGAAAAATGGTCCGTAATAATAGAGCATTACAGGTTGGGGACGTGATTGCATTCCGTGTTCAATGTATGCACGCATTACGCCCGCAGTGCCTTCTGGTCGAAGTGCGAGCTTGTCGCCACCTTTTGTGCGGAGTGAGTACATTTCTTTGTCGACAATATCAGTACCTTCGCCTACAGTTGAAGTGAATACTTCTTCGTGTTCCATGGTGGGAGTATTGATTGGTGTAAAGCCATAGTACGCAGCGATTTCTTGTGCCTTTT
>CAYWZM010000050.1:0-5014 GCA_964462355.1 uncultured Candidatus Saccharibacteria bacterium | reverse complement strand
GTATTGAGTCCATGATTTGCACCATCATTAAATTTATACCCTTCTAAAGAAACTTCACTTGATGAATCATTATAAAGCTCGATCCATTCACGATCGGCATCAGTCCCTGAAAGGTCGTACATGATTTCATTGATAATCACACTCGCATGCGCTCGCGCAGGAATCCAACATGCAAATATACATATACACAAAATGATTCTCAACGATTTCATGGTGAAGACAGATTAGTGTGATGTGCCTAATATTTTTCTTAAAACTTCTTCCGGTACTTCTTTTCTGTGGTGATTTTTTGATTCTGAGTGCGAATGATTCTCGGTGTGCGTAGATGGCTTATGTTCATCATCTTTTTTATGATGTTCTTTGGAAACAGAAGTATGTTCTTTGTGTGCAGGTTCTTGCGTGTGGGCAACTGACGGTGTTTCTTTTTTCATTACCTTACTCAAAAGTGCTTTGAGTTCCGCTTTTTTTTCTGGAGTTGGTTCTTTTTTTGATACAGGATTAAGAGCAGAAAGAGAGACAGCTTCGATAGACGGCGCGGGCTTAGTGTGTGATGATTCAGGTTTTTCACTCACTGGAGTATGTTGCATTGGCGCAGCAACAGTAGAAACAGTAGGCGTTTCCACCTTCTTCGAAACATCACTTTCAAGCACTGTGAGTAAATTTTTTAACGTCGGAGAATGTGGTGTATTTTGATGAGACTTTTTTGCGTGTGTTGGAACTTCTTTTTTAAACGAAGAAGGGATAGTCTTTTTTGGTGAATGTATTGGCTCACTTGGAAACGATGCGGGGCGTGGTGAATTTTCTGTGCGAGCAACTTCGCGCGGTGTATACTCTTTCTGGACAGGTTCACGAGAAGGAGCACGAAATGCGCCTTCGATTTTGCCTTGAAATGACTTTCTCATTCCCTCACTTTTAGGTGAGTCAAAATCTTTTTTGAACATGCCGTCTTTTTTGTCTGAATCTTTTTCTGTTTTAGTGCTTTCACTGTGCCAAGAATTTATTTCTTTTTCAACCTCATCTTTAGGTCGAGCATAATTTCTTCGTGATGCGTCGATCATTTTATCGAGATATACAAATTCTGGTTTTGGCCATGGTGGAAGCGTGTGAGCCGAAAAAGGCTTCGATGTCATACCTCCTATCATGAGACGTAAATAAATTTGCGCGAATCCAAGATTCGTGAGGTCTTGTGCGGTAAATGTTGGAGCAAATTCTTTTTCAAAAATCTGCGCATCTGTTGGACCAATTCTAAAGGTAATCATACTTCCCACGTTACCCAAAATCGCATCACGTACTTCATCCACCATCTGAGTGACGTACTGGTTTGCAACAGTCAAACAGAGTTTATATTTTCGTGCTTCTGAAAGAATTTGCGCAAAAGATTCATTGGCAAAGTTTTGGAATTCGTCTACGTAGAAATAAAAAGGTGGAAGCTTGTCGATTTCACTTTGAGGAAGCTCAGCGCGTGACATTGCAGCAAGATATATCTTTGTCACAAACATTCCTCCGAGAAGGTTCATGTTTTGCTCACCAATACGCCCTTTTGATAAATTGATGATGAAAATCTTTTTCTTATCCATGATCTCACGAATATCAAAGGACGATGTGGGCTGACCAATGATATTTCGAATAAGAGGATTGAGTGTATACTGACCAATTTTGTTTTGGATAGCCGGTGTTGCCTCTGCGGCAAACTTGTCAGTATATTTTGCGTATTCGTCTACCCAAAACGACCGCACTGCTGGGTCTTTGATGTTGTCGACAATCTTTTTTCGAAATTCTTTGTCAGAATACATTCGGTTTACACCCATGAGTGTGCTTCCTGGATACTCAATCAGCGCAAGAAGTGTGTTGTTGAGAATGTATTCCATTCGAGGACTCCATGCATCTTGCCATACTTTTTTGAAGACACTCATAAGACCAGACACGACTAGATGTCTTTTTTCTACACCAATATCTTCGAGCACATTAAATGATATTGGATATTCAGTATCAAACGGTGCAAAATAAATGACATCATCAAGACGATCTTCTGGTACGTACTCGAGTGCTTTTTCTGCAAGTGAGCCGTGTGGATCGATAATGCACACTCCCTCACCGTTTTGAATATCTTGAATAACCAGATTTTCAAGCAGTGTTGATTTACCTGTACCAGTCTTTCCTATGATGTACATGTGTCGTGTACGATCTTTGGCTTGGATACCAAATTTCGTTTTTTTGTTGCGAAAATCAGTTTCTCCAAAATATGTAACTTTTTTATCTGGATCAAAATCACTCATTACTTTAAATTATAGTATATAAACGCAATAAAAAATACTCTCACATCTGTGGAGTATTTTTTATTAAAACCTAAATGGCGTTATAAGTGAATTGAGGTTCAGTTCTTGTGGAAGTGACGGTGTTACAGTTGCAGTAGTAGTAGAAAAGATAGACTCATTCACATTTGGTACTACGTTTGCCTTCATCTCATTTGAAATCGGCGCATCAATATCATCAGAAACCACTTCACCATCTGTAATAAACAATTCATCTTTGTACGTGAGGTCTCCTTCAAAGAAATTTTCATCGAGCTCGTCGAGTGTCTCAGTATCTGCAAAATCTTGTAGCTCATCAACGGGTGCAGTCTCATCGGCTTTTGCCGCAATTTCAACCTCAACACGTGATGTGGTCTCTTGAGCTACCTGTGCTTGCTCTACGACAGATGCAAGAAGTATCGCAACAGCAGTGGTTGATTGGGTGTCATTTGTAGATTCAGAAATTTTCGCCAATGATTCTGTATGAGTCTGTAGTGTATCTTCGAGTACGCCTGTAATCTCAATCGCATCTGAAAGATCTTCATTTTTTGTTAACTCAGCAATATGCTCTGATGCTTTTGTCACATGATCTTCGATATTTTTTTGAAGCTCAACCTGAATAGATTCTTCAAGTTTACCTGAACGTGCGAGAGTGGTAGCTTCTTCGAGACGACGCTCGGCGAGTTTTACTTCGTGCTTTGCTTTTGATTTTTCACCAAGCACGAGAAATCCTTCAACCTTTTCTGTCATTTCTGTTTTTACTGAATACAATGCTTCACCTGGAAGTGCCTGATTTGATGCATAACCTACACCACCAGACAATACAAACACGAGCGCCACGAGTGTTGTTGCGTATCGTGATTGAGACATCATAGAAATCATGTGTATAAAATATGGTGTCTTCATTGGAACGATTCCTGTACGAGAAAGAAGCGCATTTCGAACTGCGAGTTTATCTTCTTGTGTCATTCGCACACGTGATGCGTGAGAAAAAAGTTTTTTCAGTTGTTTATTGTAATCGTTCATCATGTAATTCTTTTAGTTTTTTGAGTGCCCTGTGAAGTCGCACAGATAATGAATTTGGTTGATCACCTGTAAGGTCTGCAATTTCGGAAATAGTCATATCATCTACATACCTCATAACCAATATATTTCTGTATGATTCGTCGAGTTCATCAAGGAGTACTAACAATTTTTTTGCATCAATACGCGACTCTTCTTCTTTGCGTCCTCCGTGTGCAATATCGAATCCATCTTCTGCCAAATCATCGAGTGACACTTGAGGCTTTCGTTTGCGCAAATAGTCTATGAGTTGGTTGTGTAATACTCTGTACAAAAATGGTCGTATTTCTTCAATATGATTACCCTTTTTGAGGTATTCCCATGTCTTCATAAACGTCTCTTGAAGGAGCTCCTTGGCGGCCTCCTTGTCTGAAACTCTAAAAATCACGTGACGATAGAGGTCGTCGGCGTATTTGTCATATGCATCCAAAAATTGTTTTGAAATCTTGTCAATCTCCATACTTATGACGTTTAGAAAGGTATATTCTTACACACCCTTCGTAGGCGTATATATATAGTACCATGCAATTAAAAAAGCCTTTATACAAGGCATTCCAAATACCTATTTCGAAATACACACCCCTTCACTTTTGAGCAATTTCTTCTTTTGAGCGACTCCCCATCGGTACCCTCCTATCCCGCCATCCTTTCGAATGACGCGATGGCATGGTACGAGTACTGGAATCGTGTTTGCACCAATAGCATTTGCCACAGCTCTGACTGCTCGAGGATTTCCAATCGAACGAGCAATATCCTCATATGTTCTGACTTGCCCTTTTGGGATACGAATAAGTGCCCTCCAGACTTTTTGCTGAAATGGTGTTCCGTGAGAGAGATTAAGATGTGATTTAGATGGAGACATGTTTAGATTGTAGCAGTAAATACTATTTGATACATGGAGAATGAAAAACATACAGAACTCTTTCCTTACAGGAACTGTACACCTTTCGTATCGTACTCACCTTGCTCCGTGCGATATACTCAAGGTCTTCTTGCCCTGCCGGAAGCTATACGCTTCCTACGGTCCACACATAAAAATTCCCACATTGTGTGGGAATTTTTATGTGTGGACCGTACAGGACTCGAACCTGCCACCCCATCATTGCAAATGATGTGCTCTACCAGATGAGCTAACGGCCCATGATTTAATTATTGCTCTTTACTATGCGCTACAGATGAACTAACGGCCCATATTATTACTGTTATTTTGCGTGGCTTTACCTTTCTGTACCACCCAAAAAGTACACCTAAATAGTATACCTATATTTACATTTTTTGCAATATACTGACAATACCGTGGTATACTTTTGTGTATGGATGCATTTATTCAACAAACTCAAAAAAAATCACATATATTTTTAGTGGTAACATTTTTACTGATAATGCTTTTTGCATTTATAAGTATTGTTGGAAGTATTGCAGCAGGAAGAAAAATTGATTCACTCCAAAGAAAGACATTGTCGACTCGTGCACAAACCGCATCACTTGCGATACAACCTTCCCTAATCAAATCGCTCTCTGGAACACCCGCAGATATAACCACACCAGAATATCAAGAACTCAAGCAACTACTTACCAAACTCAAAAATGCCAATACTGATGCACGGTTTGTGTACGTGATGGGACTCAAAGGTGAAAAACTGTTCTTCTATGCTGATTCT
>CAYWZM010000049.1:0-5157 GCA_964462355.1 uncultured Candidatus Saccharibacteria bacterium | reverse complement strand
GTTGTAAGACAAAAGAAAGCATTTCGTCGAAAAGATGGATCATACATTCGATTCGATGAAAATGCAGTTGTTATTCTTGAAAAAGGAAAACAAGATCCAAAGGGAGGTCGAATTTTCGGGCCAATTCCACGAGAGCTTCAGGAAAAGGGATATCAAAAGATAGTCTCACTTGCACCAGAGGTACTATAAAGACAAGGAAGTAGTTATAAGGAAATAGAGAGTAGCGCATTAAAATCACTATCCGCTTATCACTAATTCCTAACCACTATATTTTTATGAAAATCAAAAAAGGAGACAATGTAATAGTAACTAGTGGACGCGACAAGGGAAAGAAAGGAACTGTCGTGAAGACACTTCGTGAACTCGACAAGGTTGTAGTTGAAGGAGTCAATATCCGCAAAAAGCACCAAAAGCCAAAGCGACGTGGAGAAAAGGGTCAAATAATTGAAATCGCGATGCCGATTCATGTGTCAAATGTTATGATGATTGATCCAAAAAAAGGTACACCAACTCGAGTGGGATACAAGGTCGAAGACGGAAAGAAAATCCGAATTGCTCGAAAGAGTGGATCAAAAATATAAATAGACAGGGGCTAGTGAAAAGGGAACAGGGAATGGTATATCAAGTTCTCTATTCGCTTCTCACTAATCCCTTATCATAAATTTATGAAATCAGTAAAAGAAAAAGCACAAAGCGCATACGAAGTGATGAAAGGTCAGTTCGGATACAAAAACACAATGGCTTCACCAAAGCTTGTGAAGGTTGTTGTGTCTGCAGGAACAGGCTCAGGTATGAAGCGTGATGTGAAGCGCAATGAGCATGTGATCAACCGAATCACAAAAATCACTGGTCAAAAGCCATCTCTCAAAGGTGCAAAACAATCAATGGCATCGTTTAAGATTCGACAAGGTGATCCAGTAGGTGTCATGGTGACACTTCGTGGTGCGCGAATGTACGCGTTTCTTGAAAAGCTTTTGAATATCTCTCTTCCTCGAACAAAAGACTTTCGTGGTATTGATCGAAAGATTGTAGATAGTATGGGAAATGCAACTATCGGTATCAAGGAACACACTATTTTCCCTGAAACAGCCGACGAAGAAATACGAGATGTGTTTGGTCTTGCAATTACTCTTGTATCAACTGCAAAGACAAAAGAAGAAGCAACTACATTTTTTGAACTCATTGGTGTACCATTCAAGAAATAACTCAAAAAAAAACGACAGAGTAATTCTGTCGTTTTTTTGATATAGAGTATTTAATTATGTTTTTGTTATGCTACTATACCTATATGAAAATCTTGTATGTAATCACAAAAGGAGAGGAGGGTGGAGCGCAAAGTGTGGTGTCGGATCTAATTCATGCCCATGCGCGTCGTGGCGACCAAGTACTTCTCGTTACAGACAAAGAGGGGTGGCTTTCTAGGGATGTTCGTGGTCAGTATGTGGAAGTTGTCTTTTCTCCATTTTTTTCTAATACGCTCAATCCTTTTACGCATCTACAAGCAATTTTTGATGTACGAGAGATAGTAAAACAGTTTCGACCTGATGTTGTGTCGACTCATAGCTTTGCGGGTGGAATTGTGGGTAGATGGGGAAGTCTTGGGCTTGCTCCATCACTGCATACTTTTCATGGGGTGAGTTTTACTGAGGGCACACCGCTGTGGCGGAAAATTATCAGTATTGCCGCAGAAGGTCTTACTGGCCTTATTTCGCAACAGATGATTGCCGTGTCAGAGAATGACAAACAAACAGTCACGCACTACTTGCCATTTTTTTCAAAAAAAATTGTCACCATACATAACGGTGTCGCACTTCCTCCAATCAAAGAACGCACGCTTTCAGAAAAGATAAGACTTGTGTTTGTAGGAAGAATGGATGCACCAAAAAATCCTTTTGTAGTCGTAAGGGCACTTTCTCGACTCAATGAAGATATTCAGAGGAAATTTGAAATCACATTTATTGGTGATGGTATATACAAAGAGCGTGCACAACAAATGTCCACACTTCTTACTCCTTCTGTCGAAACAATATATACAGGAAGAATATCTCGAAATGAAGTCGAACACATTCTTGAACAAAAAGATGTGCTCGTGTTTACATCACACTGGGAAGGCTTTCCGATTGCGATTCTTGAAGCAATGGCGCGCGGACTGTCTGTGATTGCAAGTGATGTAGGTGGAATACGTGAAATGATTGATGCAAAAAATGGCTTTCTTCTTTCTCGTGAAAATGAAGAGCAATCTCTCGCAGATACGTTTACGGTTTTTGCATCAAATCCATTGCTTATATTTGAACAAGGTAAAGTATCTCGAAAAAAAGTTGAAGAGCGATTTACTCTCGATACTATGATCAATAAAACGTTTGAAGTGATTGATGCTGTAGTACGTACACACTAGTTCAGAAGGGTACCACCCTTCGTGATATACTAAGGACTATATGCTTACTAGAAGTGGAAAAATAGTCTTTTCTGTTATGTCGGTAGTACTTATTGTTATTATCACAACTCTTTTTCTGAAGAGTACTCCGGATAGTTCAATTCCACACTTATCTTCAAATGTCGACACATCCACTTTCAATCCTTCTCAAAGCATGCTCGACATTCTCAATAAGCCTTTGCGCGAGTTTGGTGTTGATGCAGAAAAAATAAGTGATACCGTCTATTTTTCTCCAGATAGTCGCTATGTGCTTTTTCAGGCAGAGAAAACGTTAAAAGAAGATGACACCGACAAAACTCCGCTGATTATTTTTGTTGATATTTCTAAAGGGGTAGTCAGAAAGATTCATGATGGAGCAATGTCTGGCGTTCCTTCTTGGTCACACAAAAGTGCTGCGTTTACTTCTGGTGAAGTATATCTGTATACATTTGAAACAGGTATTTTGGATACAATATCACCAACTGGTTCACATCCGGTACTTTCTCTTGATGGAAGTGTTGTTGCATACGAAGACAGAGGTATAAGTATTTTTTCTACAATGAGTCGTGCATCAATCGTACTTACAAATGATTCCTTGGATGGTGTAGGAATGTGGACTGATGATACAACGCTCCTCATATTTAAAAATGAAGGCACACCTATGGGGGAAGAGTTGGGAAAAAAGCAATACGTCGCAGTGATTGATAGTGTTACAAAAAATATAACTCAACTACAGTCTGTGTCTCGTGGTAGATTCTTCGGCGCGGAACTAGTTGGAAAGTATGTGCGTATTATTGGGGGATATGATGACGGCACAACTGAATATCTGGTTGATCTGAGCAAAGATATATCACACACTATTCTTGAAAAAGCACTTAGTAATGAAGTAGTAATCGACAAAGTAAACTCGAGAATGTATATACTCGAAAATAATTTCATTAGTGAAATTGATACTACGGGTACACCACTTGGTCGTGTGGAGCTCGTTGATTTCCCTAAGGTTGAAAATAATCATCATTGGTTTAAAGTGATGAATGATAGATTGTATGTAGGATATACGACAGGGAGCTCAGGTCAAGTTGAAATTGGTACATGGGACACTGTTACAGGTCAAAAAAATAATACACCACTTGAGACGGATTCTTCAGCAGTCTTTTTCTCAAATTCTGATCTCGTTGCATTTCTTTCAGAAGATCAAACTCAATTAGTATTTAAAATGTTAAAATAACATCATGATTACAAAGCATTTTTTTAAAATGGTTATTACGTTTATTGGGGTACTGCTCGTAGGAATTATAGTCTTGTTTGTGGTATCCATGTTGGAAAAGAAAGGTGGAGAAGAATCTTCAGTTCCTGTCTCTGAAACAACAGTCGATCTCAACAATTAGGTCGTTTGACGATTGTGTGTCAGTTGTGGTATATTCTTTCTCGTGAGGCCAAAGACCACGGGTGTGAAAAACACTTAATTTCCCGTCGAGGCACACGAGTATCCTTGTGATATTTTCGTGTAATTCTATGTCGGCCGTCACAGGTCGATTTTTAATTTTAGGGAATAGTGAGAAGGGTTTGGGGTCCAAAAGTGAATCCTCGTACACTTATTACTTTTTCCTTATAACTTACAATATGGCACTTACAAAACAAAAAAAGACAAGCCTCGTAAATGAATTTGCAGGACTTGTTGACGGAGCAAAATCAATCGTATTCGTTCAATTCAAAAAACTCCCAGTTTCTGAAACAACAGAACTTCGACGTGCACTTCGCGCAGAAAAGTCTGGATATAAAGTCACAAAGAAAACTCTTTTGAAGCGAGTTCTCGCAGAAAAAGGGTACACAGGTGAACTCCCAGAACTTCCAGGAGAAATTGCAATTGCATACGGAGAAGATTTGATTGCCCCAGCTCGCGGAGTATATGCATTTCACAAAACTCACAAAGATACAGTAAGTATTGTTGGTGGAGTATTTGATGGAAAGTATATGAACGCAAGTGAAATGATGACTATTGCAACCATCCCAGGTCGCGAAACTCTCATTGCACAATTTGTTAACCTTATCAATTCACCAATTCAGCGCTTTGCGGTAGTAACTCAAGCAATAGCTGATAAGAAAGCTTCAGCATAATACCTGAACGTGAGTTGTAATAATTAATTATTTAATTTGAAATAGTATGGAAGAAAAAACATTTGAAGTTCCAGCAAAGTTTAAGGACCTTGTTGAGAAAATTGACACTATGTCAGTAATTGAGCTCCACGAGCTCGTAAAGGTGCTCGAAGAAAAATTCGGTGTATCAGCAGCAGCTGTTGCGGTGGCTGGACCAGCACAAGCAGGTGAAGCTGCAGAAGAAAAAGATTCATTTACAGTGGTGCTTGCATCAGCTGGTGAGTCAAAGATTGGCGTTATGAAAGTTGTGAAAGAAGTTCTTGGACTCGGACTTAAGGAAGCAAAAGATCTCGTAGATGGAGCTCCAGCAACACTTAAAGAAGGCGTAAAGAAAGCTGACGCAGAATCTCTCAAGAAAGCAATCGAAGAAGCAGGAGGTAAGGTTGAGTTGAAGTAATCTTCGACGATACACTTATGCAACGCTAAGGTTGAGTTGAAGTAATCTTCGACGATACACTTATGCAACGCTAAGATTGAGCTTAAATAGATTAATAAAAAACTCCCGTTTGGGAGTTTTTTATTTTAAGCAGAGGAGAGGATTCATGTACAAGCCACCAAAAAATCCCCTAATAGGGGATTTTTTGGTG